>NZ_JAUSKL010000047.1 GCF_030646925.1 Candidatus Binatus sp.
CCATCCGCGCAAGCGCCGTCAGCCAGGCGGCCAGTTCCAATTCGCGCGGCGAACTTTTTCCCCGTACAATCACCCGCCGCCCTGCCTGCGGCGTAATAGTCGCGCTCGATTCGAGCACTGGATCCCAGCAGAGTGCCGAGAGCTAGGAAGACTAGAGTGTGACGTTTCGGAATTTTCGATTCTGTTCCTGAAAAGAAGAAAAAGCCCGCATCCATATAGGGTTTTTGAACCGAGGACATAATCAAACAGAGTTTCTGCAGATTTCAAGAATTTGAGCTATATCATCTCGTCGAACCTGCAAGGTTGTCGAAATCATTAGAGTGCTCAGCGTCGAAATCATTAAGAGACGTGCTCTAACAACTTCCACGAGCCTTCACTAGCAATCACCGCCGGCGTCCGCTCGATCGCGCTCACGGCTTCTCCGATGGGCTTACTCGAAGGCCTAGGAGATTCGGGTTTAAGACTTGGGAGGGGCAGCCGAAGGATTTAGCGATTGGATGGCCGGCGTCAAAACTTCGCTGCATTTCGCTAGCGGCGGTTCGGATAGCAGCGTTCGGTACACTTCCTCGGTCATGCGCCGCGGTTTTGGTGGTACTGCAGCTGGAGCTGCAAGAACGTTAGGATCCTGCGGACTTTCCTTCCTTACCCGGCGCAAAGCCCGCCTGAATCTGCCTTCTTGCTGACTCGGATACGTTAGCCCCAAGCACCCCCGGCAACGAAAAGGTCCATTGAAGTAAAGCACCGCGACTCGCTGATTGCACCCCGGACAAAGAAGCCACGGGCGCTGTCCGCCGTAATTGCAGGCACTGAACGCGAGTGCAACCGTATCATTAGCCAACACGGCGGACCCGTCCTGCCCCTTGGTCGCGTAAATGAGCTCTATCTGCTGTGCCTGGACCTTGACGTGTACCTCCGCTCCTTTGCCACATTTTTCCGACGAGCAGCGAAACGATTTGCCAGGCTTTACCAGTCCCTTTCGGTATCAGCTGCGGATGTCTATCGACACGTAACCGTCGACTGTTTCCTTCGCCAAAGGGTTCGAGCGCCGTGTTAGGACTTCTTCATGCGACCTTCTTTCCAGCGCTTCTTCATCAGCTCGGAAAGGCGCTTCCTGCCGGCCGGCGTGAGCCCACGGCGCTTGGAGGTGCCGGCAGCTGCCTTTGAGGTCGCTATGCCGCTTCTGGTCGAAGTGCTCGGCCTCGAGTTGCTACCCTCCAAGGCCGTGATAGCTCGATCGAGCCGATCTCTTTCCTGCTTTAGTTCTCCGAAGGGTGCCAATGTCGGCTAAACCTTTTCCGTAGCCAAGAGCCGAATGCGAAGCCGAATCCAATCGCCGGTCCTAAAATTAGGCACTGGAAAGCGATCTCGATTGGATAGATATTTCTCTCAGTCTTGTCCAATGCAACGTCGATTAACACACCGATAGCGACGCCCGCAAAGAAGAAACTATAGCTGAATCTCGACGCCCATTCAGAAAAAACTCCGACGGACGCTGCTAGGAGAAAGGGAATAAAGAACATAAATGCCAGCGGTAATGACGGTCCGAGCCCGTTGAAGTAGGTTGTTGGGATTCTGTAAAAGAGAGTCACCAACAATATACCAAAGATCGTAACAGCCAACCCATCTGACAAAATTCCAACGATCCGCTTCATGGAATACTCCAACCGCCTATCATGCAGCCTACTGCAGCCGCATTACATCCGGTACAGGCACCCCAAGGAATGATGAATTGCCAAGAAGAAGAGTTGCACTGGTTAGGTGTATAGCAATCGTCGTGCGCCTTGCAGCAAGCCAAGATTCCAGGCAATCCATTCATGGCGAGTCCGGGGAGCCCTCCAACACTGCACTTCTGGTCCTGCTCTTGGAATCCGGGTCTAACGTTACCGTTGCCGGTAGGCGGATTTGAATTCTGGCCGTTCGGGTAGTTTCCTCCGCCCTGCATAGATGCAAGCTGCACCTTCCGTTGGCTCCAGACGTTCGCGTATACAATCCCCGCAACTAAGGGCGCCTGAATCGAGTGCGCTGGCTCATAGAGCTTGGGATTTACCCACGGAGTGCCACCAAATAGTTCGGATAGGTCCAAACCACCTGTTACCAAGATGTCGACTGCCACCGCGACTAACAGTGCGCCAGTCAAAACACCACCACTGCCAAGATCTACAGCGACTAAGCTGGCCCAGAGAGATAAACCTCCGGCGGCCAGCCCGGCACCTGTTCCGATACCCGCATTTACTCCCGCTTGCTCTCCGCTGAGACCTCCGGATTCGGGAATACTTCCGCCTTGGCCGGCTAACCCCGGACCACCTCCGCCACCGCTGCCACCAACCGCCGAGATGGGTCGCTGGAGGGTCGGGCTGTAGTAGCGGCCGGTCTGGCCACCACCACTTCCGCTGCCGCTGCCCGCACCAACCTCCGAAATGGGCGCGAAGCCTCACGAAAGTTAGGTCACTCGGCTAGGCGCAGTTGTATCACCGATGATGGAACGGGGCGGTACTGCCTTCCCTTTCAAATACCAAGCAACGATAAGACCCTCGACCGCACCCGCGAGCGTGCCCGAGAGCGCGAAATATGGAACAAAGGAATAGTCTCGCACCGGGGGACCTTCAGGGAGGACTGTGATCAGCGAATACAGAAGAATGAAACCGGCTCCGGCTACCCCTCCCGCCAATACTGCGACCATTGAGAGCTTCGCGAACGACAGTCTAGCTGCAACTGAACTGCCCTGTGCGAGCATCCACGCCAACGCTCCTATGAAGGCTGCCCATGGACCCATGGCTACCAACGCAAGTGGGAAGTAGATCACCGCAGCCATCATGAAGCGCAACCACAATGCAGGTTCGATGGTATGCGCGCCCGAGGTGCTGACCCAAAAGAGAAGTGCGAGTTCCCCGGCAAGCGGCACAAGAAGCGATGACACGATCGCGACTCGCCAGGAGATCCGACGAATCAGAACAATAACCATCAAACCGGCTAGCGGCAAAAGAAGCGCGAAGTAGTGAATCGGTGATGCAGGCATAGTTTCCTCGATAATCACCAGCTTACGGTAGAATCAATTGTCTGCACGAGGGAATAGTAAAAGGAGTGAGCGGATTCTGTCCACAACGCTGATAGCACTGTTGATGCCCTATCGCTCGATATTGCTGCACAGACGCCGACCCGAAGTATCTGTTCTCAAAACCGAGGAGACATCCGCGAACGCAGTTGGCCGTCGGATTGTCACCAAAGTCTCTGCAGCATGGTCCCGCGGCGCAGGCATACGAATCGGCCGGGGTTGCGGAACATTCAGCGTCGTATTGTGAACATGCGCTAGGCGGAGCGCCGTTGGCCGCTACCAGCTGCGCCTTCCCTTGGCTCCAGACGTTCGCTCTCACACTTCCCGCGACTAGAGGCGCCTGAATCGGATGCGCCGGCTCATAGAGCTTAGGATTCACCATGGAGTGCCGCCAAAGAGTTCGGATAGGTCCAGTCCACCCGTGACCAATACATCGACTATGATCGCCACGCCTACTGCACCAAGGATCGCAGGGGTCAGAAGACCGCCGCTTGCCACATCTACCGCCCCCATAGACCAGATAAACGATCCCGCACCAACAGCTACTCCGGCTCCGCTTCCGATCACCGTATTCATAACAGCTTGATCTCCGCTGAGGCCACCGGACCCAGGTATAGCTCCGCCTTGGCCGGCCAACCCCGGACCACCTCCGCCACTGCTGCCCGCACCAACCGCCGAGATGGGTCGCTGGAGGGTCGGGCTGTAGTAGCTGCTGCCGTAATAGAGGCCGTCCGCGTCTTGCTCCAACCCTTGAAATAGAAACGGATCGCGAAACAGTTAGGACTAGTTCACGCGTCCGATTGCTGGAGCAGTTCTCTCGTCTTTTGGTCCTGCGCCTTTAACGGGTATGGGAAGCAAGAACTTGACCCTTGGAAGTTTTCTGCCTTCGCCAGTCCAATACAGATGCGAATGTGCACGTCGGATATGGGGTCGTAGGTTTCGCCCGCTCCCTCCGTCGGATTTATGCTGCTGCTCGATTTCCCAGCGCTCGATAGTTTGCTGGAACTGACGACCTACGGTCCGCGCATCGGGTTCTCGAAGATCGCGCCAGCGTTCTGGGTCTTTCTTGCGGATCGACTCTTTGACGGCTGGCTTGGATCCGGGGTGAACGACCCGGACGGTATCCGGCTCGCCACCGAGATATAGCAGCGTCGTTATAGCCAGCCGGAGATAAGGGTCTTCACGCATAACTTGCACGACTGCGCTTCTGCCGGCCTCAGTAGATCGGATCTCGATAGATTTTAGGTATGCTTGGAAGCATTCGCCTAGTGTCGCTCCGGTGAGGCGAAGAGTTCCAAACTGTATCCAAGCGGGGGCCACCGCTGCTTCCAGAAAGTTAAATCTCATCTCCAATGCGTTTTTTCCGTCATCGCCTGTCTCAATGTCGTACCGTATACCAACCGCTGTAGGCCTGTCTGAATCGGCTGCTTTGGGGAACACGAGAACAGGGAAGCGCGAAGGCAGACGCAGTGCAGCGAGAGGTGTTTGCTCTGGCCAAGGTGTATTTGAGAGACACTGCGCCAATGCTGGTTCGATAGAATAGACGGGTTTCGACTCTCGCCAGCCAGCCCAACAAACCAGCGAGTAGATATTGACCTTGTGCGTACACAAACTCTCCGGGTCTTTAGGGTCGAAATCGCTCGCCATCACTACGGAAGCTGCGGCACCAGTGTACAGAGTTATTTCGGGTGGGATTTCGTCGATTCCCATCTGTTCTGCGGCTTCGTCTTGTATCGAGAGAGCCTGATCAATCGCAGCGTTCATTCTTCTGCGGTATTGTCGCCACGCACCTTCGAGCATTTCGCTGGCTGCGCGTGCTCTACTGGATTCACTCCCGATGGATTCAAATTCAACAGCCACTTGCTTCCTCCATCTGCCCTACCGCCGTTTGTCCGTTGGCCGCACACGCTCCTAAACGATTCTATCGAATGCGGAGCGCGAGGCGAGAGCCTCGCCGATTTTCCCGAACAGTGAGTTAGCAGACTGCCGCGCGACCGACAAACGTCGAGCAAGCGTGGGCACCGAAAATGTGTCTTTTTGTGTCTGAGCCGAGCAAACCGAGACGATGCCGTTACAACCCCCCGGCCACCTTAGCAATCTGGTGCCTTTCGACCACTCGGCCACCTCTCCGCTTGAGAAATCAATAAGTACGCAATTATCGTCAGGTTTCCAGCTCCGCGTTATCGGAATGAGCGAAATCCGATGGCTCGTTGGCGTACGCTCTCGGGTTCGAGTACAGCGTGGAGGTACCGATCGGGTGTTGTAGTACCGCGAGGTCAGCGCCGATTCTTAAGTGCGCCCTTCAAGCGGTTGGCCACCTCGGAAATATCCGGCTGACGTCGTCCGGCTCGGGGAGCCTTCGGACCCTCGTTTTCTGGATTCAAATCGCCGCGAACGAGGCTTGCAACGCGCTCCCAAGCTTCCGGGGTCAGCGGACGAGAACTTCTGAGTTCGACCAACTCCTTCTGAACTCCGGGAATGGTAAGCAGGAGCCGGATTGCGGCCAGATCGCCTTTGGCGATTCGCGACATTGCCGATCTAGATGTTGTTGCTCACCGTGGTGGGATTGTATTGGGCCATTTGACACAGCATCGCGCGCAGCAGAGCATGGCGGCGCCACCTCGGGAACCGCTGCAAAGAGATTCCAACCGCCCTTCCTGTTCGTTCCTACAAAAGCGGAAGTTCGATCCCTTCGTGTTCCGGTTCCCTGTCGTGCTCGACCGGTGCCGATCAACTTGTCATAGTGGCGTAGCCGCGGGGGATAACGCATTGGAGATTGTCGCGAGTCACTGATGCCGGTACGCGGATGCACGGTCGGGAGGCCGTCTGACGCCATGACCAAGGCCGAATTGATTGAAGCGTTGTCGAACTAAACATTCTCGGATCCGACAGAGGTAAATTTAAGATTTTCCAGGCTATATTGCGCAAGGTTTGTTGGAACCCGCCCCGCTGCCGCTGACTAAAGATCAGCAGCACGGGATGCGCCTCCAGTAACGGTTCGTGGAGAGGCCCAGAAGAAGAGCATGCAGCTTATAGCTCGAAAGCGACAACATCCAACATCAAATGAGCGAGGATACAGGCCAGCAAGCTGCGCCGCCAAAAATAAAGAATCACAAAAGGCAGAAGTGCAGGCAATTTGATCAACATGCCGTGTATACCCCAAATCGGTGCGTGAACCACCACGTTCATGGCTAGTGGGACAGCGATTGCCAAAGTTGTGCTCTGGGTCGATTCCTGGATTCGCTCGATCGCGTAACCGCGGTAGCCTATTTCCTCAGCGACAGCGTTGGCGATCAGGCCCGCTACGTCCAACCATTTTGGACGCAACGACGCATACAATACGCTGCCTGCCTTCAATTCAGCCATTACAACCGGCATCGAGGACGCGATTCTCAAAAGTTGGTGATCGAGTTGTAAACACACCAGAATAATTGCGAACGTAGCCAATATGTCTGCTACGGAAATACCGCGAATGCCTATCGAGGTAAGAGAACGCCGTTCCCAATAGACAACGATCGCGGGTATAGCAGTAATCACTACTAGCTTGGAGGCCAAACCAACAGATTCCCAAGCTGCGATCCACGACATCCCCCACCCTATCCTGAGAAGATCTAAAAAAGGCTCCCGGTAAGGCGGTATCGGCAGTACAAGGATGCGACCGAGAAATACTCCTCGCAGGTTCGATTGACCTCCGATCGCCGTAGCCTGCTCGGTTACGTGGCGGGCCAGCCGTTCCCGCTCATCGACGCCAACGATCGCGACGTCGGTGTCAAGGTCATCTGGAACAACGTGTTTCGCCCGATCACCAGTGACGACTACGATCTCCGGTTCTATGATTGCGACACGGAGTATCAGAAAAAGGGCCCGCAGACCTCCCAGATCGAGTACTTTCAGATCGGTCACTATGCCGGCTACGACCTCGTCGGTCGCACCGAAGTCGAACCGTTGCCAACCGATCCGGATTTCAAGAAAACCGGACGTTTGTGGCTGTTCGCCCTCTATCCGGTGCTCGCACCGCAGGAGCTTCATGGCATTGGATTCGTCCGCTGGCGTTACGCCGATCCGTCGAAGGGCGATGACACCTGGTCGCTCAACGCCGGCTCGCGCCGCGTCCGCCGCATCGACGAATCGATCCTGAGCTCCGCCGTTACCTCGGGAACTGCGGCGTTCTCGTGGGATCCCGATCATTACTCCGGCTTCAACGCCAAGACCGAGGAGTACGACTATAAATTCGTTGGCGAAAAGAACATGCTCGGCAGCATGCATGCAGCGCATTCGCCCGAGGTCCGCTGCGCCACCGACGGCGGCGCCAGCGCTTGCCCCGAGAACTGGGAAATGCGCCACCTGTACGTGCTCGAGGTTACGCCGCGCCCGGGACACATCAATGCCATCGATTCGCGCAGCATGATCTACTTGGACGCCGAAATGTGGTTCGAGCCGTACATCGACACCTATGATCGAAGCGGCAAACTATTCCGTTCGCACATCTACTGGCTCGCTTATCGCGATCGCCCAGTGCCCGATGCCCGCGTTGCCATCTATCCCTTCAAGCGCGGGTTCGTCGTTGCTGCGGTCTCGACCGACGTTCAGTCCGGTCAAGCCACGATGTGCTACCTGCCGGGCATCGAAACGCCGGAGAAGGAGTGCTGGTACATCAATATGGGCGCGGTGGATCGGCCGTTCTTCACCACCGACGCGATGGTCCGCGCGGCGGCGATGTAATCAGCTAGTCGAAACTGTCCCCTAACCGGACTGGCGTGGTCGAAAGATCGCGCCAGTCTTTTTTTGCACTAAAACAAGGAGGCGGCCTCGTTCGACTGCCTCTTTCGCATCCCACCGTCGCGACTCATCTACACGATTCGCTTCTGCCCGTGCTTGAATCCGCCCTGCTCGCCGAGCGCATCGTTGCGTTCCGGCGGGCGTTCGCGCTCGGGCTGGCGTTCGCGCTCGGGCTGGCGCTCGCGCTCGGATTGTCGCTCACGCTCCGGCTGACGCTCCCGTTCGCGGCGGTGCCCGCGTCCCTGATTCGCCTGCCCGTCGGCGTGCTCGCGATTGCCGCCGCCGACCGGGATGATCTCGATCTCGCGCAGATATCCGTCGCCGGCCGAGCGCGTCGTGATCATCGGGTCGTCTTTCAGCGCGAGATGCACCACGCGCCGATCGCGCGGCGGCATCGGATCGAGCTTGATCGACTGATGCTCGCGTTTGGCGCGTTCGCCCATCGAGAGCGCCATCCGATGCAACTGCTGGCGGCGGCGCGCGCGATACGATTCAGTCTCGAGCGAGATCGGCGCCGAGTCCTTGATTCGCCGCGACAGGATGCGGTTGACCACGTACTCGAGCGCATCGAGCGTCTGCCCGTGACGGCCGATCAGGATGCCAGAACCGTCGCCCTGAATCTCGAGTTCGAGCGCTTCCGGATCCGATTCGATCGTCCGCACTGCGGCGCGCTCGCCCATCAGGTCGAGAATCTGGCGCAGGATGGCGATCGCTTCGTGGCCCTGTTCTTCGAGGCCCGCGCTTTGTCGCGTGCCGGTTTCCTCGTCGTCGGGGGTGGCGGAAGATATCGGCTTTTGCGGCGGACGTTCGCGCGGCGGCGGCTCCGATCGTTGCGGTGCTTGATTGCCGCGTTCGTCGGATGAACGCGCGTCGCGCTGCGGCGCCGACCGCGCGTCGGCGGGACGCTCGGGACGGATCGGCGGCGCCGGCGGAGGCGATTGCACGCCGCTCGACGCGGCGCGCGATTCGCGCCGGCTCACGCGCACTTTGGCCTGGCGCGAACCGAGCCCCAGCACGCCCGCGCGCGGAGTCGCCAGCACCTCGATCGAGACGTCGTCCTCGTGTGCGCCCAGTTGATCGAGCGCGTCCTTGATTGCCTGTTCAACTGTATTCGCGGTGAGTTCGATAAAGTCGGCCATGCTACGTCAGCTATGTCGCTGGAGAGTACTGTTTGAATTCGCGGTTCAGAAAAAATTGCTGGATCACGCCCAGCATGTTCGACGAAAAATAATACAATGACAGTCCCGCCGGAAAGTTGATCAGCATGATCGTGAAGATGAGCGGCGTCAGCATCATCATCCGTTGCTGGCTCGGGTCCGGCGAAGTCGGCGTCATGTATTGCTGCGCGAAGCTCGATAGCCCCATCAGCAGCACCAGCACCGGCAGCCCGTGGCATTGAAGCATCGGGAGCTGCGGCAGCCACGAGATATGCAGGCAATCGGGCGTGGACAAATCATTGATCCAGCCGATGAACGGCGCGTGGCGCAGCTCGATCGAGTTGAGCAGCGCCTCGTACAGGCCGATAAAAATCGGCAACTGCAGCGCCATCGGGGCGCATCCGCCGAGCGGATTGACGTGATTGCGCTTGTAGAGGTCCACCATCTCTTTCTGCAGTTGCTCGTTGTTGTCCTTGTATTTTTCGCGCAGCCGCTCCATCTGCGGCTGCAGGCGCTGCATCTTCATCATCGAGCGCTGGCTTTTGATCGACAACGGCAGGAACACGATCCGCAGCGCAATCGTCAGCAGGATGATGTCCACCCCATAATTTGGTGCGATTAGATGAAATAACTTGAGCGTGCGCAAGAACACAAGCGCAAGGATTCCAGCCCAGCCGAAATCGATTGCCTTGTGCAGCGCCGGATTCGCGGCGTCGAGCGTATCGAGCAGTTTCGGCCCCATGTAAACGCGAGTTTTGACCTGGTTCGCGCCGGGGAAAAGCAGGCGGGCGACCGCTTCGTCGCCTGCGTAGGCCATCGCGAGCGTGCCGACGGAGGGACTCTGCGGCAAAAACACCGATAGAAAGTAGCGATCGCCGAAGCCCGCGTAAGTGATCGGGCCGCTCACCGGCTCGACGCCCTTGCGCAGATTCTTTTCGTCCTGCGTGAGGACTTTGTCCTTAACGTCGGCCTGCAATTCGGGGATGTCGTAATAGCCGAGATGCGCCGTCAGCGGCTGGCTCATCGAGACACCGATCTGCTGCAGCGGCGGACCGCCCGCGACCGCGACGTCCATCTCGAACACGTAACTGCTCGGGTGAAAAGTAAAAGTCTTCTCGATCTTCGTGCCGTCGGCGGTCACCGCGGTGAAAGAGACCTTCGCCTCTGCGCCAGTCACGTCGATTCGATCTTTGGGCGCTGTCGCAGAACTCCCGGCGCTCGCCGCATAGATCAAATCCTGATCGCCGAGCACTTCGCCGTCGCGTGTCATCACCACGCCGAGCGGCAGATGCCCGCCCGGAGACATGGACACCATCTCGTACCATCCGCTATCGGCGGCGGCCTTCTCCTGGTAGCGCTTGAGCCGAAAACTCTTGAGGCGCGCGCCGCGCGTGGTCAGCAGCGCGACCCAGTAATCGGAATCGATCTCGATCGTCCGCTCTTCTGCGGACGTGGCGGTTGCTGCCGATGCGAGCGCCTTCACCTGCGCTCCGCTTGCCGCAGTGCTGCTGGCGACCGCTCCTGGAGCTGACGTCATCGATCCAGCGGGCGTCGAGGAGACCGCGCCCGGCCCTGCTACGCTCGACGCCTTCGACGCGGGCGCATTTGCGAGCGCCCGGCTCTCAGCAGCTTTCGCGGCCTTGGCCTGCTCGGCGGCCTGCTGGCTGGGCGGCGGATAGATCCTCTTCAGCACGAGTTCCTGGTAGGCGAACACGATCGCCAGCGACAGGATTACGGCAATTAGAACTCTGCTGGTATCCAACTATTTAGTCCCTTGCGCTTGAATTGTAGGTTTGAGATTCGGCATCCGGCGCAGCCTCGATGTGCGAGCGCCTGGCCGGCGCCGGGTCGTATCCATCGCCGCCTAGCGGATTGCAGCGCGCGATTCGCCACGCCGCCCTCGCGCCGCCGCGAATCAGCCCGTACTCGCGAATCGCGCCTGCGGCATACTCCGAGCAACTCGGCTCGAACCGGCATGCGCGCCCGAACAGCGCCTGAATCATCGGTGAGATCGCGCCACGATAAATCGCGATCGCGCCGAGTGCCGGATAGCGCGCGGCTCGAGTGAGCGGGATGCTCGCGATGCTTCCCCGCGTTTTCACGTGCGCTCGGCTCCCAGCCTGATCGCGATCTTGCCGACGCCGGCGGCCAACTCCGAAAAAATCATCGACGACGCCAACTCGCCTGCGCCGCTACGCGCGATCACGACCAGCGACGTGCCGGCCGGAATCGATTGTCGAAGCGCGAGGCGAAAGCATTCGCGGACGCGCCGCTTCAGACGATTTCGCACCACCGCATTGCCGATTCGCCGCGATACCGTCACGCCGAGCCGCGAGCGCTCGATGTCGTGCGGCAGCGGACCGGCGTACAGCACGAAATGCGGACATTGGATGCGGATGCCCTTGCGCTGCAAGGCGAGAAATTCCGCGCTCCGATGCAATCGATCCGCGGCGCTGAATCCCAGCGATGTACGAGCCGAGGGCATCGCGGCGCCCCTTACCTCGAACCTCGAAATGATATCGCTCGGCGCAATTGGAGCGGCCTCGTGCGAAGCTTGCGGTCGCGAATCCGTGGTTGCCACGACGCCGGCCGTTGTCGTTACCTGAACTGAATTCCGATCGAATTGGCAGGCGGCGCCCGATGGCGTCCGCGCGGCTGAACCGTCCCTGCCCAACCCTTGGTTAGCCCGGCTGCTTCGGCGGGATCGAGATGGCGAGCCTCACGCGGCCCTTCGCGCGGCGGCGTTTCAAAATCTTGCGCCCGCCGGGAGTGGCCATTCGCGCCAGAAATCCGTGAGTTCGTTTTCGTCGGCGGTTGTGCGGTTGATAAGTCCTTTTCATCGCTGGCGGCCAGATTCACTTGTGGATTCAGACCGTTGGGTCTGTTGTAGGTCGGGTCTCGGCATGTCGATGGCGAAGCAGGGCCGAGTGGTCTCGACATCCCCGATCATGCAATCGAACCATACCGCACGCCATTGAGCAAGACTCTAGCCTAGCCTTTGGCGCTGGATTGGACCATATTTTACGGCGCTTGGGGTTGAGCGGCGGCGGCGAGGCGCGATAGCGCGCGAATCAGCACGTGAATCGCGGGCAGGCCCGGCGATGGCATCAGCTTCAGTTCGTCGAACAGGCGCGCAACTTCGGCGAATCGATTCGAGCGTGCAAGCTTCAACTGCGCGATTCCTTCCGCGACGCCGGCCTTGCCCGCGTCGAGCACCGCGCAGCAGAGCGCGACTCGCGCGGCGCGCAATTCGGCGGCGAGTTCCTGCCCCGCGCGCCGCTCCCATCGATCCTCGATCCCGATCGACAACAGCGCCTCCTCGAGCAGCGCAAAATTGATCTCCGCGCTCAGCCCGAAGTAGGCGCGGGCGGCCGCTGGAATTTCGATCGCGCGCGCGCAACTCAAGCTCAAGACGGCGAGGATGTGATCGGCGAACGCGAGCCGCGCGAGGCCGTGCGCGAGTTCGCCGTCGGCGACGTCGTTTCTGAGTTCGCGATAGATGCGCTCGAAGCGCTCGCGCTCCGCGGCGGCGAGCATCGTTTCGAATTGCCCCGACAGCGACTCGAAGGCCGGCTTGAAGTGCGAAACCACCGCGCCAATCGAGCGCGCCGGCTCCGCCTGCGTCAGCGCCCATCCGGTGGCGCTGCGCGACGCGCGCTCGAGCGCCAGGTACGCGCCGAGATCATTGTCGGCGCTAGCGGTCAGCGACGGATTGCGTTTGAGTTCTTCCGCGCTCGGATGAATCGAAAGAATATCGCTCGCGATCACCCACGCGCGCACCGCGTCTTCGGCCGACACGCCGTAGTCGCGCACGAAGCTGAAGACAAACGTCGAGCCTTCCAGATCGACCAGTTCGTTGATCGCGCGAGTCGCGATCAGTTCGCGGCGCAGGCGATGATGCGTCATCTCCTCGCCGAAATCGACGGCGAGCGAAGCCGGAAAATACGGCTTCAGGAATCGCTCGACCAGGTACGGATCATCGACGAACGCCGACGTCGCGATCCGCGCGACCAGATCGATCTTGGTGTAGGCCGTGGTCACCGCAAGCTCGGGCCGCGTCAGGCCCGCGTATCGCGCGCGCCGCTCATGCAGCGCTTCCCGCGTCGGCAGCACGGCCTCGGTGCGGCGGATGATGCCGCGATCCTCGATCGCCTGCAGATGATCGCGAAACGCGATCATTTGAGCGCGGCTGCGCACCTGCTCGAGGCTGAGCGACAGCACCTGATCGCGATTGTCCGCGATGACACGCTCGGCGACGTCGTCGGCGCATCGCGCGAGCGCCTGGTTGCGCGCATCGAACGTGAGCGCACCGCGCGCGACCGCCGGCTCGAGCAATATCTTGAGATTCACCTCATGGTCCGACATATCGACGCCGCCCGAATTGTCGATCGCGTCAGTGTTGATGCGCCCGCCATTGAGCGCGTACTCGATGCGCGCTTTTTGCGTGAAGCCAAGATTGCCGCCCTCGACCACGACCTTCGCGCGCAACTCGGTCGCCGCGATTCGGCTCGCGTCGTTGGCGTGATCGCCGACGTCGGCGTCGCTCTCCGTGGTCGCGCGAACGTAGGTGCCGATGCCGCCGTTGTAGAGCAAATCGACCGGCGCGCGCAGGATCGCCTGCACAATCGATTCGCCGTCGAGCCCCTCGAAATCGCAGCCGAGCGCCGCGCGCGCTTGCGGACTCAGCTCGATTCTCTTCTGCCCGCGGCGGAACACGCCGCCGCCCGCGGAAATCAGCGCCGGGTTGTAGTCCGACCACTGCGAACGCGGCAAATCGTAGAGGCGTCTGCGTTCGTCGAAGCTGCTCTCGGGATTCGGCTCCGGATCGATGAAGATGTGGCGATGATCGAATGCCGCGATCAGCTTCACGTTGCGCGATCGCAAAAGTCCGTTGCCGAACACGTCGCCCGACATATCGCCGATGCCCGCGATCGTGACCGGCTGCCCCTTCTCGATGTCGCGGCCCATCTCGCGCAGATGGCGCCGCGCCGATTCCCACGCGCCGCGCGCCGTGATCCCCATCTTCTTGTGGTCGTAGCCGTGCTCGCCGCCCGACGCGAACGCGTCGCCGAGCCAGAAACCGCGCTCGAGCGCGATGCCGTTGGCGATATCCGAAAAGCTCGCGGTGCCCTTGTCCGCCGCGACTACCAGGTATGGCCCGTCGGTGTCGAGCACCTTCACCCGCGGCGG
This sequence comes from Candidatus Binatus sp., assembly GCF_030646925.1. Classification (NCBI taxonomy): domain Bacteria; phylum Candidatus Binatota; class Binatia (SeqCode); order Binatales (SeqCode); family Binataceae (SeqCode); genus Binatus (SeqCode); species Binatus sp. (SeqCode). The sequence continues at coordinate 14,179 of NZ_JAUSKL010000047.1, forward strand.
ATGCACCACGCCGGCGTCGGTGAGATTGTCGGTTAGATCGAGCATCGCGTTGATCAGCGTCTGGTACGCTTCGACACCGTCCTTTGGATCGGCGGGATGGCCCGTGCGCGGCTTGACGATGAAACCGCCCTTCGATCCGATCGGCACGATGATCGCGTTCTTGACCGTCTGCGTTTTCATCAGGTCGAGAATTTCGGTGCGATAATCGTCGGGGCGATCGCTGAAGCGGATTCCGCCGCGCGCGATTTTGCCGGCCCGCAGATGGCATCCTTCCATCCGCGGACTGTTGACGTGGATCTCGTAGAGCGGCGCAGTGTCGGGCAAGCCGGTGATGCGCGCGCTTTCGAATTTCAGCGCGATGTACGGATCGGGCGCGGGCATCTCGCGGAAGAAGTTGGTGCGCACCGTAGCCTCGACCATCGAGAGCAGCACGCGCGCGATGCGGTCGTCGGCGATATGCTCGATCGCGGCGAGGCGCGCGGTGTACGCGGCGCGGAGAGCGGCAATCTGCTCGACTGACGCCTCGAGATCGGGTGACAATCGCGCGCTGAACAATTCGACCAGCGCCCGCGAGAGTTCGGGATTCAGCAGCAGCACGCGCTGCAGCGCGAGTCTCGCCGGCGCCAGCCGCATCTGAAAAACGGCGACAAGATAGGTTCGGAGCAAACTCACTTCGCGCCAACTGAGATCGGCGCTCAGCGTGAGCGCGTTCAGCGCGTCGTCGGCCGCCAACCCGCTTCGCGCGGCCGCGAGCGCGTCGGGAATCAGCTTGGCGCCGGCGAAATCCGCGAACGGCTTCGACCCCGGTCCCCGCACGGAGAACGCCTGCAGATAAGCATGCGCGCTCTTGCCGGCGATACCGGGCTTCAGTTCGTACGCATCTTCGGTGAGCACCCGGATGCCGAAATTCTGCAACGTCGGCATCAGATCGGAGAGCACCGGCGCTTCGCCCAGGCCGATAATCCGAATCTCGCTTAGATCGGCGGTAGCGCCGCTATCGCTCGCAGCTTTGGATTCGCCGCGTCCCGTCTCGACCATGAAATCGTGGCCGCCCGCCAGCAGCCGTTCGACGTCGTCGATATCGCGCGCGGCGCGATCGATATCGCAGGTGGCGACGTAATCCGCGCTGAACGCATCCTTCCATCGCGCGGCCAGTTCGGCCCCGCGCTTTGCGCCGAATTGCTCGATCAGTTTTTCGCGCAAACGATCGGGCCATCTCCGCGCGAGCCGAATTATCTCCGCCTCGAGTTCGCGGATCACCGACGCTTTGGGCTGATCGGTGGCGAAACAAAAATGCAGCCGCGCCGTGTATCCCTCGCCCAGCGCCAAATAGTAATAGACCAGCGTGCCCTGCAGCCGTTCCGCGATTGCGCTCTGGATGCGTTGACGCACCTCCGCCGAGAACGCGTCGCGCGGCATCACCACCAGCGCGATCACGTGCCCGTGATGCACATCCGGCGTGAGGATCAACCGCACCTCGGACTCGCGCTTGACGTCGAGGATGAGCCGCAACTGCCGCACCAGCTCGGGCGCCGGCGCGCGAAAAAGTTCGTCCTTGGGGAAGCTGTTGAACGCGCTGACGATTTCCTTGTAATCGTGCGAGCCGGATTCGGCCCGCTCCGCGGCCAGCACTTCGCGCAACTTGGCGCGCAGCACCGGAATATGTTGCGCTTCCTCGGAGTAGGCCTTCGAGGTGAAGAGTCCGACGAAATTGTCGAATGCGATCGCTCGACCGTCGCTGCCGCTGCGGCGAATCGAAACGCTATCCATCGGGCGCCTGCGATGCACGATCGATTCGGCGCGCGTCTTTCCGATCGCCAGTGGCGGTCCTTCGAAAAAAAGCTTGCGCCGCGCGGCGGTGAGATCCTCGAGCGAGCCGGAACTGCGAAAGCGCGATTCGTCGTGCTCGCGCATGATGCCCAGCTCCGTGCCGGCATCGACCGTGAACTTGCCGGCGCCGTCGCCGAGGTTCAATCGGCGATAGCCGAGAAACACGAAACCCCCCTGCACCAGCCAGCGCAAAAACTCGCGCACCTCGATCAACTCGCGATTCGGCGCGGTCTCGTCGCAGATCTGCAGCGCGCGTCCGGTCATGCGATGGAAATCATCGGTCGCGTCGTGGACCTCGGTAAGAATCGCGATGACCTCGTCGCGGATTTTGCGCGCAAGATCGGCCGACCACGGAAGTTCCAGCTCGGCGTGAACGAAGGACTCGCCGCGCTCGGCCGCCGACGATTGCTCCATCGAGATGATGCGCCCGCCGCCGTCGCGCGCGACCCGAATCACCGGATGAAGCATCGTCCGGACGGTCGCGCCCAGATGATGAAAATATTCGAGCAGGCTATCGACGATGAACGGGCAATCGGCGGTCACGGTCTCGACCGCGGTGAGTGATTCGTCGCCCGCCACCGGTTCGACGCGCGCGACGATCGGCGCATCGCGCACCGCGAAGAACTCGGCCGCCGATTGCACCATGCCGAGGCGGCGGTCGGCGGGCACCGGCTCGCGGGAATCCTCGCGCTCAAACAAGCGCTCGGCGAAGATCGCCACGCGGCGCGCGTCCTCGGGCGGATAGTTGCTGGCAATCAGGTCGCGAAGCTCGGTTTCAATCGCCAAGGCAGGTCACCCGGTTCGTTCAAGCAGCAGTAGGCGTCGGAAGCGATGCTTCCTGTGCGATTATAAGTCCGGCGGGATGGGCAGGGCTACGCTTGATAGACCGACTCACGCGTGCGCAGCGGCGGCGTCAGGGGAAAAGATGGTGCATCCGCGCGCGCAGCCTAGGCCGGCAACGGACGCCAGGTGAAGATCACCTGCCCGCCGGCGACATAACAATCCAAATCGTAGTGCGGGAGTCCCGCTTCCGTGCGCTGATTGCGAAAGTGCTCGACCGCGTGATGGAGCGCGTCAGGCGTGAGCGTTCCGTTCGCGCATTTTCCTTCGAGTTGCTGAGCGCGGACTTCCGCGCCCAGATGCACCGGCAGGCATCGGGTCCCGCAATGTTGATCGAGCGGTCCCGCGCCCACGCAGGAGCATCGGAGGCATAGCACCACCGGTCCGCACTCGTCGCTGACGCTGGCAAAGAATTCGCGTTCGAGGCGATCCAGCAGAATCGCGCATTCGGACCATGCTTCGCGCGCGCGCTCGGCGGAGAAGCGGCGGATCGCTCGCGCCAACTCGCGCATCAGCGCCTCGCTCGAGCTTGGCCGCAGCGCGACGATCGTGTCGTCCTCGATTCGCATCGTCGGTCCGAGTTGCTCGGCCAGGAAGTGGCGCAGATTGATCGGCAGGCGGCTGCCCAAATGCAGTCGCTGCGGTTCGAAGCGCGCAGCTTCCGGCGCCGCCGGCCGCGCGTGCCGCGCGAACGTATGCGGACTTCCGAACGCCGCCAGCGCATGCAAGCGCTCGAGCGGCGTCGGCGTACCGTAGGCGAATCGAGAGGCACGAGCGCGTCTATGAACCAGGGGACCGTTTCGCACAGGCTCAACCTCCGAGCGCTGAAAGGCCGGGTCGAGGCGACGCGCAAATCGTGCGCGCGAGCTCAGCGCCGGACACCGTCGAGTGCCGTTCGATTATTCTCTGATTGATGTGATTGAAACTGAGCGATTCGAGGAAGGAAAAGAGAGAACCGGAAACCAGCGCCGCCGAGTGCCGCGCCGCCATACGCCGCAGCCGTCGCCAACCGGCGATCAGGTCAAGGCTCGCGTGATAGAAAGCGCCCGAACAGACTTGCGCCATGCGCACCGGCTCTTTTCATCAGCCCATCAGCCAGCTCAGAGCCCGCGACCCCGCCTGCCTCAACCACTGTTCAATCCAAGCAGCGGCTCGATGGAAAATGCGCGTCGATTTCCGAACTCCGAACTTCAGTCGCGACGCGCGATGTTACCAGACCAAAAACTGATAGCGACCCGAGGACACCTACTTAATTAGCGCGCGGGTAGGTGTCGAGCAACATTGAACGATCGATTAAGAGATGGAACTTCAACTTGACAATACCTTGCCTGCGTGCCCTTTTTCGAACTTATCCGACGCCGTGTCGGCAGCAGTATGAGCCAGCCTAATAGGCCGGCGTGGATCGTCGAGATGTATTTTGCGCCCGCGCCTCCGCGTCGCTGAATCAGCCATGCAAGCGGGGATGGATTTTTTACGCATCGCTCGATCGCGGCTGCGGTCTCAGCGTCGTGCGGCGCCGGAATCATCGCGCGCCGGCGTCCGGTTTCGCGCACATTAAAAGAATAAATCCGGCGACACGATTCCTCACCGATGCTCGAGCACCTGGATAGTCATTCCGAACTGATTCCTGCTCAGTGGCCGCCGCCTTCGCCCGCCGGCAGGTTGCGCGTATCGCGCTTCAATAAGAGGAACGTCGGCACGAGCGCCAGCATCAGCACGCACAGGATGCGGTAGATGTCGTTGAAGGAGAGCATCATCGCCTGCCGCTGCACCATCCCGTAGAGCATCATGATTCCGTGCTTGTGGCCCATCGCGAAATCCTGCGCCAGGCTCGCCCCGCGCCCCGGCATCCTGAGATGCGGCAGGGTGAACACCGTGATGTGCTCGACGAGGTAGCTCTGATTCACCTGCTGGCGATGAATCAATAGCGTCGTCAGGTACGACGTGCCGATCGCGGCGCCCAGATTGCGCGTGACCGAATAGAGGCTCGCCGCGCGACCCATCCTGAATTTCTCCATCGAGCTGAGCGCCGCGGCTGACAATCCCGGGAACACCAGCCCGGTACCGAGTCCCTGCAGCACCGTCGGCCACACGATTCGGTAAACGTCGGAGTTAAGGTTGAGCCCCGCCATCTCCCACATCGCAAAGCCCACCAGCATGAAGCCGATCCCGACCAGCGGACGAATATCGCCGCCGCGGCGCGCATAGGTGCCCAGCACGATCATGGCGAACATCGTGCCGAAGCCGCGCGGCGCCATCACCAAGCCGGCCTTCGACGCGGTGTAGCCAAGCACCTCCTGCAGGAACACCGGAGTCAGAATCGCCGTGCCGTAGAGCGTGAAAGTCAGGAAAATCACCAGCGTCACCGGCAGCGTGAAGTTCATGTTCTCGAGGATGCTCATATCGACGACCGGATCCTCGGTGTGCAGCTCATGATAAACCAGCACCGCCATCGAGATGATCGCGGCGGCCGTGCAATAAATGACCCACGGAGAGTGGAACCAATCGGCGCGCTCACCGCGATCGAGGACGATCTCGCCGAGGCCGAGCGAGACGAACAAGCAGAGGATTCCCAGGTAATCGACTCTCGCGCGGCGCAGATTGCGCATGTACGAAGGGTCATCGACGAAGCGATAGACCATGAATGCGGCCAGCGCGCCGATCGGCACATTGATGTAGAAATTCCAGCGCCAGCTCCATGCGTCGGTGATATAGCCGCCGACCGTCGGACCCATGATCGGCGCGACCATCATGCCCATGCCCCACACCGCCATCGACATCGCTTGCTCGCGCGGCGGGAAGGTTTCCATCAGGATGGCTTGCGAAAGCGGCATCATCGCGGCGCCGGCTGCGCCCTGCAGCAGCCGGAAAAAAACGATTTGATTGAGCGATTGCGCGATACCGCAGAGCGCCGACGCACCGACGAACATCGTGATCGACGCGACGAAGTAGCGCTTGCGGCCGAATCGTTCTGCGAGCCAGCCGGTCATCGGGATCATGATTCCAGCGGCGACCAGATACGACGTCACCACCCACGCGATTTCGTCGATGCTCGCGGAAAAGCTGCCCTGCATGTGCGGCAGCGACACGTTTAACATCGAGCTGTCGAGCACCTCGAGCACGGTGCCGAGCATCACGGAGACCGCGATGATCCACTTGCGCGTCGAGGAAAATTCGTGGACCTCGTGCGTCTCCTGGATGATCGGTTTGGGCGTCGCGCTCATGTGGCTCGATCGCTCAAGCTACAAACCTCGATGCATCAATGCAAAGGACTCGAGTCGGCGATGCGGTCAGCGGGCGATCCTAGCGCGCCGTGAGCACCACGCAGTCGCCGCTCGCGGCATGATCGGCGCCGTAGCGTGCTGCGATTTCAGCGAACCTGCCCGCCGCAATATCGCGTTCGAGATGCGCCAAACCGCGCGCGATTCCATCCGCCTCGAGACGGCGAAAACCCGAGGTCGCTGCGCGGAAGCCCGCGTCGAACAACAACTGAGGACGCGCGCGCGCCGCCTCGAACGTCAGATCACAGTCGCCTGAGTAGAAGACCTTGCGCGTCGCGACGTGCGAGAAACCGCATCGCAGCAGCGTCGTGAGCAGGCTGCCAAGCGTCGGATGCAACGGCAGCAGCACCTCGTCAATCTCGGGAAAATAATGGCGGTACCAGAGCGTCGCGAGGTTCTCGCGCACCACCGCCTGCAACACGACTCCGGCGCGCGCAACCCGGCGGCATTCGGCGAGCGCCGCGGCGAGGTCGGGCAGATGATGCAACACGTTCACGCCGGCGACCGCATCGACCGAGTTCGCGCGGAGCGGCAAACGGCCGGCGTCGGCGACAATCCAGGCCGCACGCGCCTTGTGCGCGCCAATCGCGACCATCGCCGACGATCGATCGAGTGCCGTGACCGCGTATCCGCTCGCATCGAGCGCGGCGGTGTAGTTGCCGGTGCCGGCGCCGAGCTCGAGTATGTTGCGGGCGTGGAGTGAATCGAGACCGCGCACCAGAGCATCGATGATCGCAGGCTCGATCCGCCGCGAACGATCGTAGCCGCGAGCAACCTGCGAATAGTCGAGGTGGTTGATGAATGCTGACATCGCGGGACCGCAGCGTCGGATAGATTCGACCCAATCGCGTCGAGCGTCGTGAGCGCGACTTTGTGTCTTCTGGATCGCGCCGCATGCGCCGGCTTCAGTCAAAACGATGCGCCGATAATTGCCACGAGGCAAACTTGGGGCGTCGTACCGAACTCCGAAACTGGGCGAATCGAACGGATCGATCGATACGCCCCGCTTGATCCGAGAATTGTTGGGAACCTTTCTCGATGCCCGATGCTTCGCTAATGTGTTATCTCTGCGCGTGCAGGCGCGGCCTCATGACGTGGAGTCCCGGAGTTGAATGGGGCGCGGTCGGTACGCGGAACGGGGCCACCCTAGCTCAGTTGGTAGAGCAGCTGATTCGTAATCAGCAGGTCGTCGGTTCGAATCCGACGGGTGGCTCCAACAAATCCAGGAAAATCTTCTCGAGCATTTTCTGAGCGGTCTTTTCGTCCGTACTGCAGCTGCTCTCTCGATACTCCCGCCCGTTTCTGGAATAGGCTATCCACCAGATTCGGCTTCGCAGAAAGATTCTTCCGTCTCCTCGCGTGAGTCCTGGAATCACCAAGTTGCCGGTGATTCTGCAGCTCTTGTGAGTGCTGCGGCGCGAGGGCTTGTTTTTGAGGTAAAGCTCGTAAAGCAATGTAATTCTCCGCCGGTGTTGAACTATTTCGTAAAATGGCGTTAAATTCCAAACCAATGTCAAAGTTCCCGAAAACAGTTGGACTCTCTGACGATCGGCTCCTGACTCTTAGGGAACTGGCCGCATACCTGAGCGTCAATGAGCGCACACTTCTCAAGCTGGTGTCGGAAGGTGATGTCCCAGGCGTCAAAATCGGCAATCAGTGGCGCTTCCGCAAGGCGATGATCGATACCTGGCTCGACGACCAGATGCTTGGCGTCGCCCCGCGCCGTTTTGAAGTGCGAGGCGCACCCTCTGCACCGCAGCGGATGCTTGCGCTCGAAAGCTGCTTTCAGCCGAGCCACATCCTCCCCGAACTCGTCGCGACCACCAAGCTTGGCGTGGTTGAAGAGCTGGCTGCCTTAGCCAATCGTCTGGGCTTGGTTGGTGACGAGACCTGGTTCGTCCACGCCCTTATCGAACGCGAGAACATCATGCCGAGCGCGGTCGGTAATGGCGTTGCGTTCCTGCATACGATGTACCGCCATCCGGAGCACGTGGTGAGACCGTTCATGGTGCTGGGAAGGTCCGCGCGCGGAGTCGATTTCGACGCATTGGACGGCAAGCTTACGCATCTTTTTTTCGTGCTCGGTCTCAAGTTCCACGAGCTGCATCTGCCGTGGCTGGCGAAGCTGTCGCAGATGTTCGCGCGCGCCGAAGCGACGCAGGCATTGCTCGAAGCGCCGGATGCCACAGCGATCTTCGAAGTTCTGTGCGGAGTTGAGAGAAACCTGTTTCCCGCTTTCCAAAAGAGGCCGATCGCATCGTGAATGCTCTGAGTCGAAATGATGCAGCCCTACGCCTCTAGGCGCTTGGGTGAATGAGATGGCGTGGTTGACCCAGGCCAAAAACCGCGGCGCGGCTGCAGCGTGAGACAACTAGCCGCCGCACTCGAGCTCTGAACAGAAGGTTGCCACGGTCAAAGTGCCAACCACTACCAGGCCCTGGAGAGTCAATGAAGCCATCCGAGGTTAAGGAGTTGAGACTTGCAGCACCCGTTTGGGTGTGGATTGTCCGCTTTGGTACGGGCCGGTGGTGGCCTGGGACGGTAGAAGGGATCGAAACCAAAAATGGCCTGCCACTTGTCATAATCAGGTTCGAATCTTTTTGGCGTAGCCGACATCGCACCGATCCGCCTGTTACGGTCGGCTTCGTTACCGCGCCGATGAGACGGGTTGAACGCCGCGACATTAGTCTGAAGCGCGAGGATCGCCCGCGATTCGTGCCAACTTCTCGCCTGCGAACGCCGGAAACGCCCGGCTCATCGCAGGGCTTACCTCATGTCGAAGCAGACTCTCGAGTCTCTAGCGAAAGCATCGGCGCGAATGGCGAACACGGCGGCGCGATCGCGGAAGGCTCGCATGGAAACGAGACGATGTCCGCACTGCTGAGTAAGAGTTGAATACGGCAGCCCGTCCTGTCGCAGCGATGAATATAGACGCGCACGATCAGCTCACAGGCATGATTCAGTTCCTGCCTACTGTCGAACGAATACTGTATGGAGCCAAGACGGTAGACGAGCATCTCGAATCGGAAGTCGAACGACTTAACGGCCAGCGGGTTTTATTACTCGCGCCACGCTCCCTGCAAGGCCAGTCACCGTTTCAGCGAGTATCGGCGATTCTTGGAAAGCGGCTCGCGGCGAGCTTCACAGCCGCTTTCGAGCATGTTCCACTTGAGATTGTCATTGAAGCTGCTGTCGCCGCACGCCGCTGCGATGCCGATTTAGTCATTGCGATGGGCGGCGGCAGCGTAATCGACGCTGGAAAAGCCGTCCGCATTTGCCTGGCCGCTAATCTTGATAGTTCGCAGCTACTTGGATCGTTCATGGAACGCCGCGAGCCGCTGGCCGCGACGCTGATTCCGCAAATAAGCATTCCCACCACTCTTTCAGGTTCAGAGTATACTCGCAGCTTCAGCGCCACCGATTTTGCAGCGGGCGTCAAGCGCTCATACACAGCTTCAGCAGTGGCCAGTCGCGTCATCATGTACGACCCCGCCGCTACTGTCCACACACCCATGGCTCTGTGGTTGAGTTCAGGAATCATGGCGATCGATCATGCGCTGGAGGTCCTTTGCGGCTCCCCGCCGCATCTGGTGGGGGATGCAATGAAACTCTCCGCGCTGCTGGCGTTGTTTACCAATCTGCCTCGCACTCGGCAGGCGCCCGACGATTTAGAAAGCCGCCTGCGCTGCCAAATAGCGGCCTGGCTCGCCGACCACTCGCCGATTCGTACGCAACCTTTAAGGCCCGCAACTCCGGCCCTTCCCAGCCATGCATTGGCCTATGAACTCGCAGCGCTGTGCCGCCTGCCCTACGGGCTCACCGCTTGCCTGACGTTACCCGCCAGTATGCGCTGGACGGCGGCGCGAGAGCCCGAAGTGCTGGCTCGTCAGGCAGAGGTAGCCCGCTCGCTTGGGCTAGTTCCGCGAGACGCGCCGGACCAAACTGCATCGAACGGCCTCACAGACAAACTACAAACGCTGCTCGCAAACCTGGGCTTGCCAACCCGGTTTCACGAGGTCGACATCAGCCACGAGCAACTAAGGCTCGTAGCAAGCCGCTTTGCGCAGCGAGGCGCCTGCCTCATATCGGGCCAGGCCGCTACCGAAAGCCAGGTGATTTCTCTGTTAGAAGACGCATTGTGACAACACCCAGAAGCAGTGATGGAGGGAGATTTTGATGGACCCACGTGAGGCAGGCAAATTAGCGCCGGGAACCGAGGTCTGGATATGGATCGTTCGACAGGGAGAGGGCCAATGGTGCCCCGGAACTGTCCAGTCGCTGGCCGCCTCGAACGGAGTAGCGACTGTAACCGTGAGATTCGAATGCCATTCGCTGCGGCGCAATAGTTCACGCCCGGCTATCTTCATTGGAATCAGTACCACACAAATGAAACACCTGGAGCGACGCGGGATACGTTCTAAAGGAACAGATCGTCCTCAGTATGTCCCTCCTTCATTGGTCGTCAGACCCGACGTAAACATTTCGGGGCACAACCTCTAGCAGTTCTTCCAGGTAGTGGCGCAACGCAGCGGATCGAATCGGCAGAGGGTCGCGAAGCTTAGGAGCGACCAGAGGGCTCTTGCGGCAATGCTCACCCAGATCAGGCAAGCCTGAATAGCTCGCAGGCGTCGCCGAGGCCCTTGAGCTGATGGATCCCTGCGGATTCGAACGAGAGCCCCGAACCGGCAAGCAAAAGTTTTGTCGTTGCGGAGACGAGGACTTCGCCTGCCGTCGCGGCACCCGCGACGCGTGCGGCTTCGTGGACAGCAAGGCCTCGAACGTCGGAGCCGACTAGTTCGACCTCGCCTGTGTGAATTCCGGCTCGGATGGCGATGCCGAGGTTGCCGACTGACGAACCGATTGCCTGCGCGCATCGAACCGCCCGAGCAGGTCCGTCGAATACGGCAAGGAAGCCATCGCCGGTAGTCTGGATCTCGCGCCCGCGAAACCGGTTAAGCTCTCCACGCGTCTGCTGGTTGTGCTCCGTGAGCAGTTCGCGCCAGGCGGAGTCGCCAAGCCTCCGGAGATGTGAGGTTGAGTCGACTATATCAGTGCAAAGTACGGCCGCGAGTACGCGATCGCCGTCGGTCGGCATGGCGAAAATCCGGGCCGAAGCGAACTCTATCGCCTCAAAAGTCTCGTCGCCGACGACCATCGCATCATGACCCGGAGGAATATCGTAAACGTCGTCGACTCCGAATTCGCACACTTCGCCAGCGTCAGTCTCGACGCGGAGGCGACCCTTGAGAACAACACCCAGGTGATGGATTTGGCAGGAGTGGGTGTGAGCGATTGGCCCTACATCGCGCGACCATCGCCAGCCGGGCTCAAATGAGAACCGCCCAATGGTCGTTTCGTGATGGGAAACGGTATCAATCCGCCCGTTAGGAAAACGCCGGACCTGCTCCGGGCGGCGAAGACTCTTTGCTTCGGGACGCGGCATGCTTTCCTTGGAGAGACTTAGCTGGAATTTCCGTCTCGACTCTTCGATTCCAACCCCTGTATAGGCCGGACGATCTCTCTCTGCAAGGGGCTCAGCCGGTATTGGTCCACCTTGTTTGCCGGCGGCGCCGGGAGGGGCCGGTTTCCATCTGATTGGCACGCAACGGTTAAACGCGGAGGCGAGGGGGAAGTTCCCCCTCGCACTACCCCTCATCAGACAACCACCAAGTGGGTCAGTTTTACTTCGGCGACCGCTGCAAAAGTGGGTCACCTTTCAATCGGCGTTGACAGCGTTGGTGATCAATCACAGAGAGCGAGCCGGACCACGGCTCAAGATTGCCGCTCAGCCTACTGGTTCATCAACTCGGTTCCATCCTGCCGAGCAGTCGCAGGAGCCCATCCATAATAGTAAACGGATGCGGCGGGCAGCCGGGAATGTAAAGATCAACGGGCATCCCGGCCGGGACGCCATCGCCCGACTCGCGGGCGCCGGCGAACGGACCGCCGCTGATGGCGCAGGCGCCAACTGCGATCACCAAGCGCGGAGACGGTGTTGCCTCGTAGGTCGCAAGCAGTGCAGCGCGCATGTTGTCAGTGACCGGACCCGTGATAACGAGACCATCGGCGTGTCGGGGCGAGGCTACGAACTGAATCCCAAAGCGCGCGAGATCGAAGACCACGTTGCCGAGCGCCACGAGCTCGGCTTCGCATCCGTTGCAGCCTCCCGCGGAGACCTGGCGGAGCCTCAGCGAACGCCCGAAAAGTCTGCGGCTCTCGTCGTCGAGCGCCGTGGCGAGCCTGACCTCAGAGTCGCCGATCACCAGCTCGTCGCGAGTGCGCGCCGCGAGCCGATGGTCATGGGTATAGGTGACGGCGCCCGGCGGGCAGGCCTTCTCGCAAACCGGGCAGAAGGTGCACGCGCCCAGATCGATTCTCAGCGGCTCAAGCGAAATAGCCCCCACCGGACAGGCATCGGCGCAGGCTCGGCAGTTTTCCTCGCATTTCGATGCGTCGATCGCTGGCCGGCCGCGGAAGTGATCGGGAAAGGCGACATCGGTCTTCGGGTAGGGCGAGGTCTGGTACCCTTGCCGGAATCGAAGTCTGAGCAGATCTAGCATCGACAGCCTCGCGCTCGACGATCAGAGATCGTGTCCCGCGTAGGAAAGATTGAAACTCTTGTTGCAGAGCGGAAAATCAGAAATCTGGTTTCCCCGCATAGCCATCGCCAAGCCAAACCAGTTGTGAAACGAAGGATCGACAACTTTGTACGCAACGAGTTCACCCTCACTCCCGGTTACAGCCAAATGCGCGATCTCGCCCCGCCACCCCTCGATGAGAGACGTGACCAACATTTCCGGACCGGGTCTCGGTACTTCCACGGCGACAGCAGAGTCCGCCAGCGCGTGGAGTTGCTCACGGACGAAAGTGAGCGAGCGCTCGGCCTCGACTTGCCGGATGAGCGCGCGGGCGAACACGTCGCCGTCCGTGAGCGTGGCGACGGGAACGTGCGTGAAGCGGTAGATCCCGCAAGGATGATCGCGGCGCACGTCCCGGTCACATCCGCTCGCGCGCGCGACCGGCCCGACGAGGCCCAGATCGTTGGCAATCTCACGGGTCACCACTCCGGTTTGTTCAAAGCGCGAGAGTACCGAGGGGGTGTTGAAGACGAGTTCGGCGGTCCGCTGGAAATCAACTTTGGCTCGCTCTAAGCGCGCCAGTATCTTCTTTTTCTGCGCAGGGTCGAGACCGAAACGAACCCCGCCCACGCAGAGCAGGCCGCGACCGTACCGATTTCCGGAAATTTCCATCAAAGTATTCAGGAACTCTCCACGAAGTCTTCCAAACCAGGATGCTCCGGGCAGATAGCCGATATCGTTGCATAGCGCGCCAAGATCACCCACGTGATTCGCCAGACGCTCCAATTCGAGCGCAATCCCGCGAAGAACCTGGGCGGCCAATGGAGCCTCAACTCCGGCGAGCGCCTCGATCGCCGTGCAATAAGCCAGCGCGTGCCCGATCACAGTATCGCCAGCGATGGATTCAGCGACTATCAGGCGCCGCGCCGGAGCACTCCGCAACAGAAGCTCCTCGGCGCCGCGCCGCTGGTAGCCGAGGTGGATCTCCAGGTTCAGCACGATTTCGCCATGACATTGAAAGCGGAAGTGGCCGGGTTCGATGATGCCCGCGTGGACCGGGCCAACGGCCACTTCATGGATTCCCGGTCCTTCGACGCGGAAGAAGCGATAACCGGGCATGACGGCAGCGGCTTCGCCCGTTTCAATCCGGGCAAGCTCGGGATGGTTGCGAAGCGGCTTTAGCCACGGATGCCCTTCGGGCAGGATTCCATGCTGCTCGAAAAGCTCGCGTTCAAAGGCCTGCGCTTGCGGGAGTGTCGCCGAAAGCGCGGGTCTGGAATTGCTCTCCGGTACTTGCGTGCGAACAAAAGCGATCTCGCTTCGCTGGTCATGGGCGAGCGCGGCTATGATCTGCTGGTTCTGCGGCTTGTCGCCCGGAAGCGGCGGAATCACAGCCATGGCAGACATCCGTCCGCCGGCGCTAACGACGCTCAAGCACGTATTGTTAAATTCCACTGCGCTCACTATTGGGACTTCCATGAGCGGGAGTGGAACAGAGCTCGATTGCCACTTTGGACCTTTCAATCTGTCCTTCATGCGCGCTTGCCATTCGGTCCTTGCAAAGATCAGCCTCCTAGCAGCATCGCCGCACGGTGCAGACGATCCGATAGAAACGCCGGCACATAGAGCCCGAGGATCAAGACGGCCAACCCCAGGACGAGAGGCGTCGCGACGGACAGCCACGGCTCTCGATCACTTTCTGAAACTGATGAGCCGTCAGCCTGAAGCATCGGCAAGAGCACGCTGGCTGTTCCGAGGAACGCGATCGCGAGCAACGCCGCGAAGAGCGGCCCGAGCCATGCCTGGGTACCCCGAATCGCCGCCGCGAAGATCGTAAACTCGCTCACGAACAGTCCGAATGGAGGTGTACCACCCAGGGCAAACAGGAGCGTCATGAGAAGCATTCCGCTCCCTGGCAGCCGACGCAGCACGCCCCTAACGTCGCCCGCGCTCGCCGTGCCGAATTCACGGAGAACGTTCCCCGACAGCAGAAAGAGGCCAGCTTTGCACAGTGAGTGATTTACCGCGTGAAGCAAAGCGCCGAAGACGGCCGGGCCGCCAAGACCGACCCCGATCGCGATTACCCCCATGTTCTCGATGCTCGAATAGGCGAGCAGGCGCTTGTAGTCACGCTGTCGGACCATCAGCGCGGCAGCCACACCGAGCGAGGTGAAGCCTAAGAGAAGAAGCAGGGTTCGTGCAAACGCTCCATTTCCGGACGCGGCTAGAATCTGAAAAAAGCGGAAAATACCAAGGAATGCGCAGTTAAGCAGCGCGCCCGACAGCAGCGCCGAGACTGGCGCCGGCGCTTGGCTATGTGCGTCGGGGAGCCAGGTGTGAAGGGGCGCAAGGCCCATCTTCGTTCCGTACCCAACCAATGCAAAGACAAAAGCTCCCTCAAGCCAGCGCCGCGAAAGGTGTGGAGCTGCCTGGATCAACGCGGGCAGTGAGAGTCCCGACCCCCGTGCAAGTGGTACTGTGGCTGCGACTCCCAGAAAAAACGTACCGAGCAGGGCGAGCGCAATTCCTACAGAGCAAATCATGAGGTATTTCCAGGTCGCTTCCAGGGCCTCCTTGCGCCGGTGGAAATAAATGAGCGGTGCGCTCGCCAGCGTCGTCGCCTCAATCGCCGCCCACAACATCGCCAGGTTCTGGGCCACGGTCACAAGGGTCATTGCCGCGAGAAACCAGAGTAGGCAGGGGACGAAAAGATGGAGCCCGCCGGGTTCCTCGTGAGCTTGCGCAAGAAGGTAAGGAACGCAATAGACAGCGGCTACCAGGAACAGCACGCTGGTGATCGAAAGGAAGATGATTCCTGCGACATCAAGCCCAAGAACCGCCCCGGGCGGTATAGCTGCATCTTTTGCCCATAGCGAGAGCGTAACGCAGAGGTGTGCTGCGCTCACCCCGAGAAGCATCGCGAGCGCGACGCGAACATTTCGCGTCTTAAGGGCAATGACACCCATGCTAGCGGGGAAAATCACGAGCAGCGCGAGCATCATCGAGTTTAATCCCTCAGGCTGGTCAGTTCGGCGACGTCGATGTGATCGAACTCGTCGCTGATGTGGTAGATGGCAATGCCGAACACGAACACGCCGACGAAAATATCGAGCAGGATGCCCAGTTCGACGGCAAAAGGGATTTGTCCGGCGAGCACCTGACCAAAGATAAACACACCGTTTTCGATCACGATGTAGCCGATGACCTGCGTGACCGCCTTCTTGCGGGTCATAAGAAGGAGAAATCCGATCAGCAAAGTTGCCAGGGCCCCTGGAACGATGAGACTGGATGCGACCGGAATGGGCAATGCGAGCGCGCTCGCGAGCCAGAATGCCACTCCCACCAGTAGTGCGGCGGAAAAGATGGAGAGGTGAAGGCTGACGAACGGCTCCACTTCGCGCCGCACGCCCGCTTGGCGGATCGCGCCAAACAGGAGCCTCGGAATGAGAAATCCCTTTATCACAAGGGCGCCGACGCTCATCGCTAGGATGGGCGCGAGTTGTGCGCCAGGTTCGCTAGCCCAGAGAACGAGCGGCAGTCCGGCCAAGACCACCCCTTGGAGCGCCGAAGCTCGTACGCAAGCTCCAAGGCGGCTCGTGGCAACCATATACAAGTCCAGAAGGACCGCGGTGAGAACCAGCAGGTCGGCGTAGCCCTTCATGGCTGACCCCGATACAGAAGAACTGCGAGACCAAGCGCGGCGATCGCCGTGGCGCCAATCAAAAATTGCGGCACACGGATCAGCCTCAGGCGGGCCATTACCGACTCCGTTATCCCCACCAGTATCGCAAGCGCAAGTTCGCCAGTTACCATCACGAGCGCGCCCGGCAGTCCCCCTTGGGCTGGAACGGGCAGCAGCACATGGACCAACAACGCCCCGATCACAAAGAATTTGACCGCGCCCGCGTACAGGATCAATGCGAGGTCGGGACCGCTGTGGTCGAGCACCATCACCTCGTGAATCATGGTAAGTTCCAGATGCGTCGCCGGATCATCGACAGGGATTCGCGCGTTTTCCGCGAGCAGCACCGCAAACAGCGCCGCGGCAACGGCCAGGTACGCTGGATGCGCCGCGCCCCATGTAGACCAGGGAAGCGATCGCCAGACATCAGCGAACGTAACGCTGCGGGCAGACACGCAAAGGATCGCGAGCCCGAGAAAAAGCGCGGGCTCGGTGAGCGCAGAAAACGCGGCTTCGCGACTCGCCCCCATCCCCTCGAAGCTTGAACCCGTATCGAGCGCAGCGGCCATAGTGAAGAACCTGCCCAGCGCTAAAAGGTAGGCGAATACAATTACGTCGCCCGAGAAGCTCATCGGTGAACTCGATGCCCCGAGCGGCAGCACGAGACTGGCGGTCAGAACGCTGGCCAGCGAG
Source organism: Candidatus Binatus sp. (assembly GCF_030646925.1). Classification (NCBI taxonomy): domain Bacteria; phylum Candidatus Binatota; class Binatia (SeqCode); order Binatales (SeqCode); family Binataceae (SeqCode); genus Binatus (SeqCode); species Binatus sp. (SeqCode). The sequence goes on from NZ_JAUSKL010000047.1 coordinate 31,083, forward strand.
ATTATCGGCCCAGCGCGGAAAATCCAGGTGGTCGTCCGGCTGTAAACCGCACCTTTGCGTAGAAGTTTTTGCAGGTCGAAGTAAAGTTGAAGCAGTGGTGGACCGCTTCTTCCACTGACCCACGACTTGGTGCGGGTGATGACGCCCAGAAGAAGCGGAGCAAGGGCCAGTTCAAGAGCCAGTCCGAGCACAGGTTCACCTGCTCAGCAAGCCGCTGAACTGCAATGCCAGCAGCGCGATCAACGTGAAAAAGATATAGGCCAGGTATAGCTGCAGCCGTCCATGCTGGATCACACGAAGCTTTTCCAGGAAGGCTACGAACCGATGCGTGAGCGGTACAATGAACCGCTCGCCAGCAATATCACTAAAATGCTCTTCGTAACGCGCGTACTCCGGGAAGTAACCGGTCGGACCCTCGAGATGAACCTGTCGATGGAGAAGTGTCGAGAACGGAGCGAGGACAGGTTCGGCAAACGAGGACGCAGTGTACTGCATCCGCGTTGTGACACCCGTGTATCCGCAGGACCAGGTCTCTCCGAATCGCACGTCACGCGCCTTCAAAAGGACGCCCCGAAGTAGAGCCAGCATCCCGATCAGAAGCAAGAGAACGATCATCACGCGCGTTATCGCGTCAAATTGTCCCAGTATCGGCGCCGTGGACAGGGCGGTCCTAGAAAGCGATGAGGCGACCGGCCCTACCAAGCGGAACGCCCATGCCGGAAAGACGCCGATCGCGAAACACAGCGTAGCGCCAATAACCATCGACAGTTGCATAGAGGCCGAGGCTTCGTGAGCTTCAGACGCCTCACGGCTGCGCGCCTCGCCAAGGAAAATGATACCGAAGGCCTTGACGAAACAGGCCGCCGCCAGACCTCCGATCAGGGCAATAACCGCCACGGTCGTCACGGCTAAGGCCGTGCCCGCAACCGGCAGATTTCCCGCGCCTCGGAATGCGCCCACATAAATCATCCACTCACTGACAAACCCATTGAGCGGCGGAAGGCCTGAAATGGCTACTGAGCCCACAAGAAAGGCCGAGCCGGTGATAGGCATTCGGCGATACAACCCGCCGAGCGATTCGATATTGCGAGTCCCGGCGCCGTGGAGAATGCTCCCCGCAGCCTGGAACAGCAGCCCCTTGAAAAGACCGTGATTCAGCACGTGAAGGAGCGCACCACTATAACCCAGAATCGCCATCGTCGGTTGATCGTAACTTTGTCCAAGGAGTCCAATACCGATGCCGAGGGCGATAATGCCGATGTTCTCCACGCTGTGATACGCGAGAAGGCGCTTCAGATCGTGCTGCGCCAATGCGTGCAGTACCCCGGCCATCCCCGAAATTCCCCCGACGGCAAGCATGAGGACGCCCCACCACCCAGGTGGGGGCCCGAGTAGCATCAGAACGCGCAGTAGTCCGTAGATGCCCATTTTGATCATGACTCCGGACATCAGAGCGGAAACATGGCTCGGTGCGGCTGGATGCGCGTCCGGGAGCCAAATGTGGAACGGCCAAAATCCCGCCTTAGTGCCGAAACCGACTACCGCGAGGACAAAGCAGATATTGGCTAACCGGGCCGACGGCGCGTGGGAAATCGCAAAAGCATTGAGATCGAAGCTCCCCGCGTGTCTTGCAAAGAGCGCGAACAAAACGAAGAGAAAAACGACGCCGAGCTGCGAGGCCATCAGGTAAGTCATGCCGGCGCGCCGGACATCCTCCCGCTCGTCGTCGAAGGTGACAAGAAAGAAGGACGTAACCGACATCACCTCCCACGCCATCAGAAAGAGGACGCCATCGCGGGCGATCACGATCACGACCATCGCCGCCACCAGAAGGTTGAAGAAGGCTACCGCGGGCGCAAGCCGCCGCTTGCCCAGGTAACCTTGCAGGTACCCGACGCCATAGACCGCCGCCAGCCCCGAAACGACGAATATGCAGATTAGAAAGAACGACGATAGCCAGTCGATACCTACATGAAAGCCGCCTATCGGGATCGACCACGAGGCTTTAATGGACTCCTCTTGGCCGCGCGCCAGAGCGACAAGACTGGCGACGATCCCACCGACGCAGCCGGCGATGCTGCCGATGCTGCCAATCCACAACGCGGCTCGATCGCGGCGGCTTACGATTGCCGACATCAAGGCGCTGGCGCACAAAGCGCCAACTGATAGCAAGACCCAAAAGAGCGGCGTCATTCAGATTCTGCCGGAACTGTCGGGCCGGACGTATCTTGCTCGAGCGCGCGCACCCGCTTGAGAATCTCGGATTCTGGCGCGCTAGCTTGGAGCAGTTCCTTGAGCGCTTGGTCGTGCAGAACGAAAGCCAGCTTCGATACCATCTGCAGATGACAGCGCACCGTGGGCGACAGCAGCAGGAAAAGCACCCGAACGGCCTGACCATCCGGAGCGCGGAAGTCGACGGGTTCTCTGAGAAAGCACAGCAGCGCCAAGGGAGCCGCGACCTGAAGGACGAGCGGATCACGCGGGTGAGGGATCGCGATTCCGTCGCCTACACCGGTTGAAGCAAGCGCCTCGCGCCCGACCAGGAGCTCGTATAACAGCCCCCGATCGATGCCACGCGGAATTCCGGGCAGTTGGCCTACGGCCTTGAGAACCTCATCGCGCGTCGATCCGGGCACATCATGAAAAATGCCCCCACGTTCCAACGCGTCGCCCAAACTTGGTAGTTCAGCAAGACGCCCATCGGGCGCGAAGAGCTCAAGGGATATCCTACGCTTCTGCGCCGCGGCCCATTCCTGCAGCTCAACCTCGTTAAAACGATAATGATCATCGACTCGATGAGCCGGGAGATCCTTGCCACGAATCCAGTGACGAACAGTTTTTTCTGAAACGCCGAACAATCTTGCGACGTCTCGCACATGGAGATTCATTCAGACTGCGGTTTCTCCTCCGACGCTCTTTTCACAACCCACCCACACCTTCAACAGTCGGAAAGCCGACCGCGTAGCGGTTGCTCTTCGGATGAATTGTCCGTAATTTTACGCATATTTACGATAACCGACGTAATTTTACGTAAACTCCGCGGCTAACTCAAGAGCGATCCTCCACGCAACCGACGCACAGGCAATCCCGTCTCTACTTTTTACTTCAATCTCCCGCCCAACTCCATTCTGGGCTGCGCGGCGCCGTGAGCCGCCCCGCGAGCGCTCCGGCTGAGCGCCTGTTGAGCTCCGCGCCGATGAAAGCAGACTGCAACGGAAGCCTGCCGTGCCAGGTGTGAATCATGGACGTCTGGGCGAAAGACGGCGCATCATGCGATGATCGACGTGCGCGATGAGTTCGCCGTTTTGATTGGTAAGCGTCGAGCGCACTACGACAAAGACCATCGTGCCGGTGCGCCCGGTCTTTTCGTAGGTCTCCTTGACTTGCGACACGACGCTGATGAGATCGCCGGCTCGAATCGGCGCGGCCAACTCGAGGTCGATACCAGCCATCAAACCGCCGCGGCTAAAGACCGGTAGCTGATCGAAAACATTGTCGGCGTAACGGAAAGAGGCAACGAAAGCGGGCGGTGCGACGATTCCGCCGTATGGCCCCGACTTAGCCGCCTCAGGATCGACGTACAAAGGATTGTCGTCGCCGACCGACACGCAGAAGCTTGCTATCCTCTCGGCAGTTACCAGCAGCGCCTCGCCGGCCTGATAGGTGCGGCCTACAGTGTTCGCGTCGTCTCGATGCATACTTCAACCATTCACACCTATTGGACCGCCGTGGCAGATTCAGCCGGCCTTAACCTACAGGACTCATTGCACAGTTTCACACTTGCTGGTTATCTGTCATCCACGGATCAAAGTTCGCGCTCGGCGCCGAGCGCCTTCTTTGTATAGTTGCGCGCCGCTTGGCGCGACTCGGCTTCGCCGATCGAACCTAGCAGCGCGTCACCGTCGGCAAACGAAGTAATCCCGGCGCTCATCACTCGCGTCACCGCGTTGACGTGCTCCTTGGTGATGATGACGGGCACGGACGGCTTTGCCAGCAACTGCGCGGCTAGTTGATTGACTTCGCGCTCGAGCTGGTCGGCGGGAACTACGCGGTTCAGAAAGCCGGCGGCCTTGGCCTCGGCGGGCGTGAATCGGCGGCACGTCATCACGAGTTCCTTGGTGAGCGCCGGACCGATCTCGCGCACCAATCGCGGGATTCCGCCCCATGCGAGCGGGACGCCGAGATCGATCTCCGGGATGAAGAACACCGCGTCGTCGGCCGCGACTCTGAGATCGCAGAGCGCCATCAGCACCAAGCCTCCGCCGACGGCGTAGCCCTGCACTTGCGCGATAGTGACCGCGTGCATCTGCTCGAGCGCGTCGGCCGCGCGAAGCCCGGACTGGCCGACCTCGCGCCGATAGAGCCAGCTATGGTCGGCGTTGACCGCGCCCATCGGCGAGTCGCGCAGATCGGCGCCCGCGGAGAATGCCCGCCCGGCGCCGCTAACGATCACGACGCGCAACTCGCGATGGCGGTCGAACCATCGCGCCGCCTCCGCCAATTCGAGCAGCATCGTCGCGCCGATCGCATTCAGGCGCTCAGGCCGATTCAGGATTAGGCGTCCAAGCGCGCCTTCCACTTCGACCTTGATCGTTTGAAACTCGCGGGTATCTTTTTCGGTCGCGCCAATTTGAGTTGCCATGGGATTTCCTCTGCGAGCCGTCATTGTGCAGCCATGGTCCATTGTTAGTCGAACACGTTTCGTTTGACTAGCTGATCGATCTCGCTCGAAGTCGTCGCAAAAGACAACTTGGTGCACGCGGCTGCCTGTGGTAAAGGATGCTGCCACGCGGATAACGGGGACTTCGATGACAGAACATTTCTATCGTTTCACCGCGCCACGATCCTTTCTCTGTTTGCTCCTGGTGTTTGTTGGCCTGGCGATTGGGAGCTGCACGGGCGGTGGTTCCGATAGTCAGGGGAGCCGGTCCTCGACGCTGCGTCTCTGTCCGGCGCTGTTCAATCAAGGCGCTGAAGGTCGGTCGGCCGCCGCGACTCCACCTACCGTCCTGCTATCGAGTTGCGTCGCTGCGGCCAATCAGAACGTAACGATCGGGTCAGGTGCGGGACAATGCGGTCCGGCCGTCATCGTGGACAAAAGCTTTAGCGGCTCGAATGGGCTAGGAACGATCACGATCGGGTCGGGCGGCGTGCTCGGCTTTCCGACAACTATCAAAGCTCCGATGGAATTAGACACCACCGGGATCACTATCCAGAGCGGTGGAACTTTTGGGGTTGGAACTGCGCAATGCCCGGTCGATCCGATAGCAGGCGTGAATGCGCCAACCGTCACAGTTAATTTCACCGGCTCGTCAAAAGCTACCGGCAGCAATGGAATCGTCGTGCAGAGCGGCGGCACGCTGCAGTTGCACGGGTCGAAAGGAGCGCCGACGGCGGAACCGGGCAAGCCGAATGGAGTAAGTTGGACCTATTTGTCGGCACCTGCGGGTCCGGCCGCATACGGCGTTAACACGGGAACCCTCGAGCCGGTTACGGCACCCGCGACTGTTATACGTGTGCCGGGGCAGGTCGATTGGGCCAGCGGTGACTGGATTGCGGTAGGTACTACCACCTATGTGGCGGACGAGACGGAGTTCGTCGAGATAGCGGCGCCGCCGGTGTTCGACTCGACCACCAAGACCACCAGCATCACCCTGGCGGCGCTGACAGCGCTGCAGTTCTATCACTTCGGCGGAGCGGATCCGGGACCGGCCGCAGATCCAGCCAAGCTGGGCCAGCCGTCGGCGAGTTACAGCGGCACGGCGACGACCAATTACGGCGTCGATGAGCGCGCGGAGGTCGCGTTGATCTCGCGCACGGTCAAGCTGACCGCGACTACGCCGTCCGCCTCGAGCGGTGGCGTCCTGATCAATCCGCAACCGCCCTGCCTCCACTGCGGCGGCGAGATCGACGTGAATGCCGGAGCAAAGGTCGCTATCCAGGGAATCGAAATCGAAAAATTCGGCAAGGGCGGAACGGCCGGCAGCTATCCGATCAATTTCATCGGACAGCCGGCTAGTGCGACATTCGATAGCAATAGCATTCACCACAGTTACAACCACGGGATCGTGCTAAGCGGCGCCAGCAACCTGACGATCCCGAACAATGTCGTGGCGAGGGCGGTCGGCCACTTGTTCTACCTGGTGAATGGCACCGAGAACGGCAACAACTTTGTCGGCAACGCGGGCCTGGGTGCGATGGCGAACACGTTTGTGGCGCCGAGCGATCTGAGTCTTTTTTGGGGCGGCGATAATCTTGCAGCGCATAACGGCTACGACGGCTATCAGATTCCTTATAGCGATCCGGCTAATGGCGCCGGTGGAGCGCCGGAAACTTCACCTGCGTGCGGCTTCTGGCTGAGCAACATCGCCAACAACCTAACCGGCAATTCGATTGGCGGGGTTCAAGGCGTCGGGACCGGCTATCAGTACATCCCGTTCGTCAACAGCCAGCCGCAGGTAGGACCGTTTGGGACATTTCTGAACAATCGCGTGCATGCGGCATATCTTGGCCTGGGCACCGCCGCGGGCGGCGCCAACAATCCGGGCGATTGGCGCGGCGACGCGCTGATTCCGGTTAAATGTACCGGCGGCTCGCCGGGTCAGATGTGTCCGGGGCCGCAGCAGGGGCAGCATTTAATTGCGACCTTCGAAGGTTTAACTGCGACTCGCAATCGACAGCTAGGCAGTTGGGTTCGTCCGGCATTTTACGTGTTCGACAATGCGCGCTTCGCGGGCAATCGGGAGGGGCTGTCGATCGTTTCGGGCGGTGGGAGCGAAGGTGTCATCCCTGGCGGATGGGGCCTGGTGCTTAACTCAGTGTTCGCGGGGATTAGCCGGAACAATCCGGATCGATGGGGTCCTTGCCCGCAAAATAACGACCTCGGATGTATCAACGATGCCTTCGGCGGCAACGGTTATCCGCCACCGAATTGGCCGATGTTCGGCTATATGTTCTACGACGGTCCGGCGCGGCTGGAGACGGTCCGCTTCGTCAATTTCATCGAAGATCAGACCACCGGCATGACGATCTTCAAGCGGTTTCTTACCACTGCCGATTTTACCTTTCTAAGCAACGATCTGGCGACCAAAAAAACCCAGTACGAAGGGGACGCGTCGATTGGCTGGATGCAATCGAACGTCAATGTGTACCCGCCGACGCAGTACAGCGAGGCGCTTACCTTCGAGAATGCGAGCTTCCGGCATCGGGTGTACACGGCAAGCGTCAATCAAGGCGCCTTTCTTGACGGTGACAAGTTTACCGTGGTGCTGGATTTCGACGGGAGTTTGTCGGGCTATAGCGTGATACCCGGCTCGTGTATGGCGGGTCCGACTTGCAAGAAGGCGGCAGTCTCGCTGAACAACCTGCCGTTTGTGGGGGTCGGGGGTTTCGACCTGTCGGACAAGCCGCTGGAGGTGGATTCGGTGAACGAATGCGACGCGACTGGGCCGCTCGACGCGCAGTTCGAAGGCCGCCCGACGGCGCTTATGAGTCCGCATGACTATGCCACGCTGGAAGCTAATGTTCTGACACCTGGCAATGGCTTCCTGCGTCAGGACAACATCACGCCGTGCCCGTGCGCTGGCAACAATACCGGCGTGACTTGCAATGGCAACAAAGCGATCACCAGCGACCCAGCTTCACCCAACTGCAACTGGCTCACGATCGAAAAGGATCAGGTCGATTTTCCCGGCGTCGTTCAACAGGACAACGAGTTCATCTCGCCCGGAGAGAACCAGGGCGTCGTGAAAACTCCGGTTGCCTGTTCGAGCGATCATTCATGCGTCGCGCTGCAAGGCCGAAATCAGCAAGGCGTTTACGAACCCAAGGTGATGAACGGGCTAGGCTACGGTTTCGACAAGGGCCAATACGCGCTGCCGAGTTTTCTGGATTTGGGCTTTGCCGATGCGGCAGCGACGGGCGGCATTTCCGTCACCAATCCGTTCCAGGTGCGGATGGGACTTTGTTACAAGACTGCGGCGGGAACTGCGCCAACTTCGGCCAGCTCATTCACGGTCAAGGTGGGGCGCAAGTCGCTCGGTGCGACTAACACCGGGGCTCCGTTTGTGGCAAGCGGCGTCACTCTGTATCAGCAAATACCTTGTTTCAATCTCGATTTCACCGCCGGCCTCGCCCACGTGATGAGCAATTGCCCGAGCATCCCCAACGGCAGCGGTGGATTCACCCAGCAGACCGCGACTTTCAAGACGGTGGACGTTACCCCGGGCACGATCCCGGCGACGCTCGATCCAAGCACCGTTTACTACGACGAGAACGCCGGGATGCTATATCTCCTGATGCAGGAGACGCAGCCGGTGGCCCATGGTCCGTCGCCGCTGGGAGCTTGTCCCGGCGCAATTGGATGCGACGATGAGGAGACCTTCTACTCATGTCCGGCCGGCGGATGCCTGCTCTATACGATCCAGGCCGACAGCACTTATAAGCCAGTGGGAGCGATGGCATGCGATCCTTATGACCCGGCGCTGGGGACCAACTCATTCAGCCTGCCGGGTTACGCACTTCCATATCCATCGGGGCTGAACACGCTGGCTTACTTATCCAATGGCAAGCCGGTTAGCTTGAGCAAGGGGACCGATCCACAATTTTCCTCGTTTCCAAATATTGTGGATAACAACCCATCGCTGGTGTGCAAATGAAGGTTTGTGATGGATCCGTTCCTTTGATTTGAGCCTGGCATGCAGCGCGCGCCGCAGGGCCGCGGTTTCATTACCTCGCAAGTAATTGATGCCGACGGTTCGCACGGCGCAAAGTTGCGGCTAACAAGACGTGACCTTGCAGGAGTTGCATATCGAGGCATTCTATCCGGCGGACGCGGAGACTGAATCGATGTCGTTCTACGATTAATTAATCTTGCCTATAAATGAGCGGGGCGATCGATGACCGCCCCGCACCTTGATCGTTCTCAGCACCTGACGCGGCGAGCAATCAGAGCGTCTTGCGCAAAAATGCAAACATCCGCGATTGCGCCTCTCGGCATCCGCTGAGATTGTCCATCTGGAGAAAGCCGTGCGGCATGTCCTCGATGATGTGCAGCTCGTGGCGGATGTCGGCGCGCTTCAGCGCGTCCGCGATCGTGTTCGATTCCGGCAGCAGCTCGTCGGCCGTGCCGCACACGACGAAACACGGCGGCATCGCGCCTGCCTTGACGGCCTTGATCGGGCTGATGCGCGGGTTGTCGAGATTCGCCGGATAGCCGGCGGCGCCGGCATACGCCTTGGCCATCCCTTCGATCGCGGTCGGGTCGGCGGAGCGCTTGATCACCGCCGGAAAATCGAACACGCCGTAAATCAAGACCGCCGCTTTCGGCTTGGAGCCGCTGTAAGTTTCCGCTGCGAGCGAGGTAACCGTTGCCGCAGTGAGATTGCCGCCGGCCGAATCACCGCCCACCGCAAGCCGCGACGCGTCGCCGTTCCATCGCTGCGCATTCTCGCCCGCCCACTTCACCGCGAAGATGCAATCGTCGAGCGGCGCCGGGAACGGATGCTCCGGCGCAAGCCGGTAATCGACGTTGATCGTGAGAAAGCCGGCCTCCGCGAATTGCATCCCGAGCTTGCGATGAGTCTTTGGACTGCCCGCGACCCATCCGCCGCCGTGAAGATACACGACCACCGGATGCGGTCCGCTGCCTTTCGGCACCGCTACGTCGGCCTTAAGCCCCGGACGGATCTCGACGTCATCATGAATCGCGCCGATCGCCGGCAGATTCTGATTCATCATCGGTGCGAAACTTTCGAGCGCCCCTCGCAGTCCCATCGGGTCCATCGGCAAGGGAGTCTTGGCGAGCATGTCGAGAAATTGGCGTTCCTGTTCAGTCAGCATAACGACCTCCGCGCGCGTAGTTGATCACCTCTACGCCGCCCGCGGCGATTAAATCAAGCCGATTTGCGCCCGCGGCTTGGCCAGGATCGCGGCGCTTGAGGTAGCATCCGATGACACGCGGCGTCCGTGCTCGCTCAACGTTAGCGGGGTGCCTGGACCCTCGCACAGGTGATCATGCTTACTCTCCACAGCTCGACCAGTCAGAAAGAAATCATCGCCGACCTCACCGCCGCGACCATGCCCGACGACGCGATATGGATCGACATGCTGAGTCCCGATGCGGCCGAGACGAGCTTTGTCGAACGCGCGACCGGATTGCACGTGCCGACGCTCGACGAACTGAGCGAGATCGAAAGTTCGAGCCGGCTTTTCAGCGAAGCCGGGGCGCTCTATCTCAGCACGCCGATCGTATTCCGCGCCGACGCCAACGATCCGCGCACCACGCCGGTCGGGTTCGTGCTGACGCGCGAGCGGTTGATCACGGTGCGGTTCCAGGCGCTGACGGCCTTGAGCACCTACGTCGAGCATTCGGCGAAAGCCACCGCCGCGAGCCGCACCAGCACGATGATCTTCGTCGGCCTGCTCGACGCGATCGTCGATCGGATGGCCGACGTGCTGGAGCTGGTGGCGGCGGCGCTCGACAGCGTAGCTCAGCGGATTTTTCGCAACGAAGTCAGCACGGCGACCAGCAATCATTCGCCGTCGCGCGAAGGTGCGAGCCTCCGCGAAATCCTGCGCCGGATCGGACGCAACGCCGATCTCACTTCCAAGATTCGCGACAGCCTGCTCGGGATCGGGCGAATCGCGCCGTATGTGATGGGCGCCGGCGCCGACTGGATTCCCGCCGAAGCAAGCCAGCGGCTCCGCACGATTCGGCGCGACGTCGCCTCGCTCAGCGACTACGACGGTCATCTCAACAACAAGGTGCAGTTGCTGCTCGACGCCACCCTGGGGCTGATCAACATCGAGCAGAACAACATCATCAAGGTGCTCACGGTCGTGTCGGTGGTGGGAGTGCCGCCGACGTTAGTCGCGAGCATCTACGGGATGAACTTCAAGTTCATCCCTGAATATGGCTGGTCGTGGGGATATCCGTATGGGCTGGCGCTGATCGCGCTGAGCGCGATCGTCCCGTTGATATGGTTCAAGGTCCGCGGCTGGCTGTGAGAGATCATTTTGCCTTGGCCGCAGCAGTCAGTACACCGGCGTCACCATCACTGACCGCATTTCCATCGAGCTAGCTGGCTTGACAAGCGCGGGGGGATTAACGATATTGAGAATTATTCTCAATTACGAATTGCCAGCCGGGTCGAAAAACAGAATGCCCTCAATCGTGCGTGCTCCAACGATGAAATGGCCGCTGCTTATCGCGGCGATGCTGATCCTGACCGCTGCCCGCAATGCCGCGGCGCAGGTCGACCCGTGGGAGTTCGAAGTTTACCCGTATCGGACGCTCGGTCGCGGGATGGTCGAGCTCGAGACCGACAACGCGGTCGTCGCCAACGGCCACAGCCAGCCCGATAACGGCACCGCGCCGGGTGCGACGAAGAGCCAGGACTATTGGTACAACCAGTACGAGCTGACGTATGGGCTGACGGATCGAATCGAGGCAGCGGCCTACGTCAATGTCGGATTGGGCTCCGGCCAGGGACTCAAATACGCCGGCTCGAAGTATCGCTTGCGCGGCAGGTTCTTCGACGAAGGCGTGCTGCCGGTGAATCTCGGCTGGTACATCGAGCTCGAATGGCATCAATTGCAATTCGACGAGAGCGAGCTCGAGCTGGAACTGCGCCCGATCATCGAGAAGGATATCGGCCGCTTCTCGTTCGTCGCCAATCCCAAGTTCGAGAAACCAATTTTTACCGGCCCCGAAAAAAACAAGGGCTTCGAGTTCGGCTACGCCTGCGGCGCCTACTATCGCTGGATGCGGCGGATTTCTCCCGGCGTCGAATTTTACGGCGGAATCGGGCATATCGACGATAGCGATCCGATCGCCGAGCAGCAGCACTACATCTTTCCGGTGGTGTGGGGCGAGTTGCCGCGCGGAATCGAGTACAGCGTCGGTCCGGGCTTCGGATTGACGCCGGGCTCCGATCACGTGCTGATCAAAATCAACTTCGCGCTCGAGCGCTTCGTCGGCGCGCTATTCGGACCCCCGGCGGAGAACGGATGGTTCTTCTAGCTTTGCAGAAGCTGCCAGAAAACGCGGTTAAATCAGGCTCAATTGGCGCGGCGGGTCCGCATGGATCGGCGGTTGCGGACCGTCGGGTTCGTGCGTGATCGGAAATCCGTAGCGGCGCCGAATCCGATCGAAAATCCTGCGCATCCGATCGTCGTACGCCTGCGGTACGTACTCGGCGTGGCCGTAAAACATGTCGACACGATCCGCCAGATGCGGGAATCGCTCCTTGACGAACGGGAGAAATCGGCGCGCCGCCGCCGGCTTCAGAAATAGCGGACGCCACCAGACGGCGCTTGCGCCCGCCTTTTGCGCGGCGCGGATAACGTTTTCGATTCCGGCGGGATCGTCGCTGATAGCAGGAATCACCGGCATCATCAGCAGGTTGCATCGGATATTCGCGCGCGACAGCTCAAACAGCGCGCGGAGCCGCAATCCGGGCCGCGGCGCGCGCGGCTCCAGGACGCGCTGCAGCTTGCGATCGAGCGTGATCAGCGAAAAATTCACCGACAGTTTCGAGCGCCGATTGATCTTTTTCAGCAACTCCAGGTCGCGCGTGATGAGGCCCGATTTGGTCGTGATCGAGAGATTGAGGCCCGGCAGTTGCGCGAACACCTCGAGCATCGAGCGCGTGAGCCCGTACTTGCGCTCGGCCGGTTGATACGGATCGGTCGCGGTGCCGATTGCGATCGCGTCGGTGCCGATTGGCGTCCGCGAAAGCGTGCGCCCGAGCACTTCGGCCGCCATCCGCTTGACGAAGATGCGCCGCTCGAAGTCCATCGGATCGCGCAGTTCGAGGAATTCGTGGGTGTAGCGCGCGTAACAATAGACGCATCCGAACTCGCAGCCGCGATACGGGTTGATCGTCCAGCGGAACGGCATCCGCGGACTGTCGCATCGATTGAGGATGGTGCGGACGGGCATCTCGACGAACTCGACGTCCCGGATCCGGGGCAAATCCGCGGCGGGAGGCGAATAGAGCGGCAGTCTGGCGGCGGTGTTCATGACGGCAGCCTCGTCATCTTCGCTTTTTCTTCGCGCTCTGTCAATCGCGCATCATATCGCCTTGAGCGGCTTGGGGTCGCCTCGACGAATCAGGCGGTGTACATCAGGGCTTGACCGGACGACCCGGAGGGATTTGCGATGGCGACCAGCGGATACAAGTTTCGGGAGAAATACGGGGAATGGGCGCTGGTGACCGGCGCTTCGGCGGGAATTGGGCTCGAATTTGCGCGCGGGCTGGCGCGCGAGGGCATGTCGATCGTGCTGACGGCGCGGCGCGAGGATCGCCTCAACAGCCTCGCCGACGAATTGAAGCGGCAGTACCGAATCGAGACGCGCGTCGTCGCCGCCGACCTGGCCGAGCCCGACGGCGCCGACCGCCTGGCCGACGCGGTCGCGGACCTGCCGATCGCATTTCTCGTGAACAACGCGGGCTTCGGTTACGCGGGCCGGTTCGACAAGCTCGCGACCGAGCGGCTGCGCGCGATGGTGATCGTCAATTGCCTCGCGCCGGTGGTGCTGACCAGCCGGATTCTGCCCACGATGGTGCAGCGGGGGCGCGGCGCGGTGGTGATAGTCGGCAGCGTCGCGGGACGCCAGCCGCTGCCGCTGCACGCGGTCTATAGTGCAACCAAGGGCTTCGACCTGCTGCTCGGCGAAGCGCTATGGGGCGAACTGCGCGGCACCGGTATCGACGCGATCGTGATCGAGCCGGGGCCGACGAAGACCGAGTTTCAATCGGTGGCGGGCGAGAACGTCGGGCCCGATCACGGGGAGCCGGCGGAGAATGTCGTGCGCGTCACGTTCGACGCATTGGGCAAGCAGCCGAGCGTGATCTCGGGATGGTTCAACTGGGTGCGCGCGAATGCTACGCGCCTCGCGCCGCGCTCGACGGTCGCAATCCTCGCGAAGAAGGTGATCGAAGGCCAAACCCCCGTCGAGCTAAGGTAGGGACGCTGGCTGGTGCCTCATTTGAGCACTCTCGTCGATCTTCTTGCTAGAGCTAGAGAAAAAGATGTAGTCAGCGCTATGCGAGTGCTTTAGGCACATACTAAACTCCAAGGTCGAGACCCAGCGTGCCGACTGCCGATCGCAACCCAGGTGTAAACAGGACAAAGCCAGATCGCTGGAAGGCCGATATTCTTCGTTCGGTCGATATGTACAATGATTGGTTTATAAAGTTCGCTCCCTCCGCGTACCGCAAAACACGAATCAAGACAACCGAGGACGTTGAATCGACGCTGGCGAAAACGGCAAACCTGACGGATGTCAGCCCGGCCGTGCTAAGGCGGGAACCTGGTGTGCTCCCGACATTGCGTATGGCGACCTGCCCGCCACTAGCGGTCGACCGGTTGATCGGCCTCGCAGGGATTTCACGAAACTTGGTCGGCTGTATGGAGAGAGGCACGATTCCGCAACGCATGAACGCCACGTTGCTTGAGAGAGATCTCGATCGGATTGGCAGCATTATTGAACGAATGGCCGATCCGGACATTTTTGTGTGGCTTGGCCGACGTGGTGCCGCAAGCGAACCTGAGATACATCGTGCGGCGACCATCGTCGCTGATCGCCTGTGCGGAGCCGTCGCCAATCCGATCATCCGCAATGCGCAAGAGAAACGTCAGCTTGCGGCGATTGGCGCGTGGCTACAGATGCGCGGCTACCGGGCTTTACCTCCAAAGATTATGTTTGACGCGATGCCGCCTGGGACATTCGGCTTCCGCCTGAACGTACCTGTGAAGCGGCAAGGCCCCGAGGGAACGAAAACGATCAACATCCCGGTCGACACCGTCGTCATGCCGAAGAGGGGCAAGGCCGGTGACCTGCCGCTTCTAATCGAGGCTAAATCGGCGGGCGACTTCACTAACGTGAACAAGCGGCGCAAGGAAGAGGCGGCCAAAATGACTCAACTGCGAGTCACCTACGGTGCGAAGGTTCGCTTCATCCTGTTCCTGTGTGGATATTTCGATAGCGGTTATCTTGGATACGAGGCGGCAGAAGGCATTGATTGGGTGTGGGAACATCGGATCGATGAGCTCGCAGAGTTCGGGTTGTAAGAATGGACGCTCTGACTGCAATCGAAGCACGCCGAGTCGCCCTCCAACACGATCTCGACGGCCGCAAAACGCAGAAGGAACGCAACCGCCTCGGCCAGTTCGCGACGCCGACGACACTTGCTTCTGATGTTCTGACACACGCGCGCACGTTACTGCCGGAAGATGCGAACGTGAGGTTCCTAGATCCCGCATTTGGCACGGGATCCTTTTACGCGGCGCTCACGCGCTACTTCCCGGCCGAACGGCTCCAGAAGGCAACCGGAATCGAGATTGATCCGCACTACGGTATTGCGGCGCAAGAGCTATGGCGCAATCACGCCCTCGAGATCGAGATCGGCGATTTCACCGCCATGAAGCCGCCCGCGCCGCGGGAACGCTTCAACCTCGTGGTATGCAACCCCCCTTACGTTCGGCATCACCACATGGGAGCGAGTGAAAAGGGCCGCCTGCAAGCCGCTACGACAGCCGCGTGCGGCGTGCGCATGGGAGGCCTGGCTGGTCTGTATTGCTATTTTCTGGGCCTCGCGCATGCGTGGTTGGCAGACGACGGAATTGCAGGATGGCTGGTGCCCAGCGAGTTCATGGACGTTAACTATGGCGGTCCGGTGAAACGCTATCTCCTGCATGAAGTCGAGTTGTTGCGGATTCACCGATTCGATCCAAACGAGTTGCAATTTGGGGATGCGCTTGTATCTTCGGCGGTGGTGTGGTTTCGCAAGCGGCGGCCGCAGGCACGGCACGACGTGGAATTTAGTTACGGGGGGACGCTCTCGCATCCGATCCACTCCCGGCTTGTGTCAGTCACGGCGCTACAAAATCTGCGGAAATGGACGGGCTTAGCGGCGGGGGGACTGAAGGAGACAACCGAAGGGCTTCGGCTCACCGATTTCTTCTCGATCAAGCGCGGCCTCGCCACGGGGAACAATCGGTTTTTTATTTTGTCGCGAGCCGAGATCGAGTCGCGCAATCTACCTCGTGAATTTTTCAAGCCGATTTTACCGGGACCGCGCTATCTTCCCGCAGACGTGATCGAGGCAGAGGCAGACGGGACACCCAAGGTTGAACGGCAACAATTCATCCTCGATTGTCGGCTGCCGGAAGATCAGGTCCGTGCGCGCTTTCCGAGCCTCTGGGCCTATCTGAAAACAGGCAAGCCAAAAGTGTCCGACACCTATTTGTGCAGCCGTCGAAGTCCCTGGTATTCGCAGGAAAACCGGCCGCCTGCGCCGTTCGTTTGCACGTACATGGGCCGCGGCATCGCCAAGCGGGAGAAACCTTTTCGATTCATCCTCAACCGTTCACAGGCGACGGCGGCAAATGTCTATCTGATGCTGTATCCGATTCCGGCGCTGGCAAAAGCGATCGAGCGCGTCCCGGAGCTGGCGCGGCGGGTATGGGAGTTCCTAGATTCAATCCCGCCCGAAGTCCTTCTAGGTGAAGGTCGGGTCTATGGAGGCGGACTCTACAAGATGGAACCGAAAGAGCTCGCTAACGTACCGGCGGACGCTATATCTGCGCTCTTGCCTGCGAGCGACCTGCGACCTGCAAAGCAACGTGAGATGTTCCCGGAACGGGCCGCGTAAACCGGAGAGACTCGAACTGACATTCGATTAGTTTTTCGACACTCCTCATGGGATGGCGGCGAGGTCGTAGGCGGGGGGGAGTTTGTCGGCGACGATGGCGAGCGTGGCGCCATCGGGGGAGGCGCGCATCACCTGGCCGTCACTGCTGACGGCGAAGAAGCCGCCCTGCTCCGGATCGGGTTTGAATCGCATCACCATCCCGCGCCCAAACCCATGGTCGAGCGGCAAAGGCTCGAAGCTGTCGCCGCGATCGTCGCTGCGGAACATGATCGCATCGGCGCCCGACGGTCGCGTGGACCAGGTCGGCGGAGGACCCGCGGCAGCCGCGGTGAAAATGGTTTCGTTGTCGGCGCGATGCACCAGTAGCGGGATGGTGTAGCTGCGATTCATCCCGTGCATCACGCGCTCCCAGGATTTGCCCGCGTTCACCGATCGATAGAATCCACCGCCAGTGGTGGCATAGAGGCGGCGCGAGTCGCGGGGATCGACGGCCACCGTGTGAACGTCCCAGTAAAGGCCTTCGTTGAGAACCTCGAACGTGGCGCCGCCGTCGCGCGATCGAAAAACGCCGCCCTCCTCGACGCCGATGTACATCGTGGCGGGCTCGCGCGGATCGAAAGCGATCGAACGCACGTGCGGAATGTGCGGCGGCGGCGGAAACGTCCAGCGGTCGCGCCCCGGAATTTTGAGGAAGCCGTCGCATTCCTTGAACATCCGGCCGCGGTCGTCGCTGCGGAAGAGACGCGCGTGAGAGGTGCCGATGAAGAGGCGATCCTTGACTGCCGGCGACGCGGCCAGCGCCCAGACTTCTTCTTCGCGCGCGAGGGTCGGCGTGATATCGCCCCAGGTGCGCCCGCCGTCAGCCGAGCGCGCGAGCGTGCCGCGGCCGCGGATGTGCGAGGTCGAGCCGGCGTAGATTAGATTGGGGTCGGCGCTGTCCTGCGCCATGCACCAGACTGCCGACGGGTCGGCGAGCACCATCAGTGGGGTGCCGCGCGCAGCATCCAGAATCACGATGCCCTTGGAAGTGCCGATGCATAATCGCATCCCACTCGACCTCCCCGCCGCCCGCTGGTCGAATCCAGCCGGGTGTTGATCGCTCGCCCCGCAAAAGATTCGGCGCGAGCGTTTTCGTCGAGCCGAGTGTAGCGAATGAACTGGTCGAGGAACAACGACGCGATGCGTGAATTCCGTTACGTGAGGTGGGCGCCGGCGCTGATCTCGCCTGATGCGGCGAGATCGGCGGGCGCAACTTTTTTCGGACTTGGATCGATTCGCGCGCGCTTCGCGACGATCGATCCGCCGCTTAGGGCAATTTTCATTCCGGCGGAATCGATCGCAACGATCGTTCCAGGCGCGGCGGTTTCGGTCGTCGTCGAAAGCGCGACGTCGTAGAGGCGGAGTCGCTTCTCGCCGAGGCTCGCGTAAGCGCCCGGTTGCGGATCGCATCCGCGGATCAGGTTGAACACGGCGCGCGCCGGCTTCGAGAAATCGATCTTCGCGTGCTCGTCGCGGCACGGCGCTTCGTAGGTCGCCTTGCTTTCGTCCTGGACGATCGCGGGCGGATTGCCGGCCTTGATCAAATCGACCGCTTCGATCATCGCGTCGATACCCATCGGAAAGAGCGTGTTGAAATAAATCGATCCGACCGTGTCGCTGTCGGCGATTGGGACGCGCTTTTGAACGAGGATCGGGCCGGTGTCGATACCCTGATCGGGCCAGAACCAGGTAACGCCGGTCTCCGCGTCGCCCTCGATAATCGCCCAGTTGATTCCGCTGGCGCCGCGACGGCGCGGCAGCAACGACGGATGGAAGCAGATCGATTTGTAGCGCGGCGTGTAGAGGATGCGCTCCGGGACGATCAGGGTGACGAAGGCGAGAATCGCGAGGTCGGCGTCGAGGGTTTTGAAATGCTCGTAGGCCTCTTCCTTCTTGAAGGACTTGGGCTGGCTGAGCGGCAGGCCGAGTTCGCGCGCTTTGGCCGCGAGCGGATCGGGCTTGCCGGCGGCGGGATCGGGCGGCGCGAAGACGTGGACGATCTCGTCGCCATGCTTTAAGAGCGCCTCGAGTGCTTTTTCGGCGAATGCGGCCTGTCCGAGCAATGCAATGCGCACAGCGATGATGCCTCCCGCGTTTCGATCGGCACGCTACCAAATCGAAAACAGAGTTGCACACCGAAACGAAGCGGCGCGGCGAACGGCTATTCGCGCGATGCGCAGTTGTAGCGATTCATCGAGTGGCGCGCCACGGCGCGGGGAACTGCCCGGTATCGAGAAAGCGCACGTAGTCAGCGAGGATCTCGGCGTGATCGAAAGCGAGCGGCGACGGCGGACGGCGCGGATCGATCAGCACGACGCTTTTCGCGTCGTCGGCGGCGATTGGCGATCCGCTCGCGCGGGCGACATAGACGACCGTGATCGTTTGCCCGCGCGGATCGCGCTCAGGCCGCGAATAGATTCCGAGCAAGGCGCGGATATCGACCTCGAGCGAAATTTCCTCGCGCGCCTCCCGGATCGCCGCCTGTTCGACGGTCTCGCCGAAGTCAACGAAGCCGCCCGGGATGGCCCATCCATGCGGAAAATTCTTGCGCTCGATAAGAACGATACGGTCGCCGATTTCGGCGATCACGTCGGCGGCGATCGGTGGGCATTCAGGACGTGGCATACGACGATGCTATCATCGGCGGCGCAATCACGCATCGCGCGCCCCGTCCGCGCAGCGACTGAGTGAGATTGACATCGGATGTAGCGCACCACAAAGTTCCAGTTAGTCTCATCCGCGTCCAGAGTGATTATGCAGGTAGCTCGGCTCTACGATTTCGGTGATATCCGCGTCGAGGAAAGTGTCCGGCCCGAGGTCGGCCCCGACGATATTCTGGTGCGCGCGCGCGCCTGCGGCATCTGCTCGGGCGACATCATGCCGTGGTACATCAAGCGCAAGGCGCCGCTGGTGCTCGGGCATGAGCCGGTCGGCGTAGTCGAGGAGGCGGGCGCGTTGGTGCGCGATTTCAGACGCGGGGAGCGCGTGTTCGTGCATCATCATGCGCCGTGCTTTCAATGCAGCGCGTGCCGGCGCGGCGAATACGTGCAATGTCCGACCTGGCGCGCGACGAATATCCGTCCGGGCGGGATGGCTGAATATTTTCTGGTCAGCGCGGACAATCAGCGCGATACGCTCCGGCTGCCGGACTCGGTTTCCGACGCGGATGGAGTGCTGATCGAGCCGGCGGCGTGCGTGGTCAAGTCGCTCAAGCGATCGAGCCTCAAGAACGGCGAGACGATTTTGGTGATCGGCCTCGGCATCATGGGCATGATGCACGTGAAACTCGCGCGGCACATGGGCGCCGGGATGATCATCGGCGCCGACCTGTTTCATACGCGAGCGAATCGCGCGGTGGAACTCGGCGCGGACCGCGGAATCGTGGTTGCGGGCGATAATCTGATCGAGCAGGTGCGGGAAATCACCAAGGGCGCGATGGCCGACGTGGTGATCGTCGGGCCGGGGACGTCGAAGGCGATCGCCACCGGAATCGCCGCGGCGGGCAAAGGCGCGACGGTCGTGCAGTTCACGGCGACACCGCCGGACGACGAGTTGGTCGTCAGGCCACACGATCTCTATTTCAATGAAACGCGGCTGATACCGAGCTATTCGTGCGGACCTGATGAAACGCGCGAGGCGATGTCACTGGTCGAGCGCGGAGTGATCAACGCGGGTGAGCTGGTGACGCATCGATTTCCGCTGGAGCGGATTACCGAGGCGTTCGAGACGGCGCAGAAGCCGGAGTCGCTGAAGGTGATCGTTACGTTCGCGAGCTGAAATCGATCGCGAGCGCGGATATCTCATCTGGAAACTTGAAAGGCCGGACCGGTTCGGTCCAGCCGCGAAGATCGGGTCAAGGCGAGGGCGGTCGCGCGATGCAACCGCCCTCGATTTTCAAACCGAAGCTAACTTACGGGGTAGCAGGAGCCGGAGCGGGCTCTGGAGCCGTCGCACCACCTGCCGCTGCGCCAGCCTCGGAACCAGCCGCTGCGCCTGCTGCCGCACCTGCCTCGGAACCAGCCGCTGCACCCGCTGCCGCGCCTGATTCTTCAGCCGCCTTGTGACGACGACGGCGTGCCGCGCGATGACGTGGCGCTGACGACATGGTCTTCGACGCGATCGCTTCGGCGCGGTCCGCAGCCGCTTTCGCATCGCTGGCTGCCTGCTCTACGCGGCTTGCAGCAGCCTGTGCGGACGCCGCTGCCTGCTGCGCCTTCTGGCTGGCGGCTTCAGCGCGCGACGCGGCCTGATCGGCACGGTTCGCGGCGTTGATCGCACGCTGTGCAGGGTCCGGCTCGTTCGACGCGCATCCCGCGAGCAACGAAAGGGCTAACACAGCCCCGGCGAGTCCAACCAGTTTTGAAGATTTTCTCAGTAACCCTTCCATTCTCTTCCTCCTAGAAATCGCGGGGGCCGAGGTATTCGCCACACCCGCATTACGACCCTAACTTTGTCTCATAAATTCGGAGCGCCATGCAAGACATTGTTCCGTGAACAGGATGCAACTAATGCCGTTGAAAACAGGATTATTCACAGGAAACAGTGCCTTAACCTCTTTCGATCGAACTGTATCTCGAC
Organism: Candidatus Binatus sp.; assembly: GCF_030646925.1. NCBI lineage: Bacteria > Candidatus Binatota > Binatia (SeqCode) > Binatales (SeqCode) > Binataceae (SeqCode) > Binatus (SeqCode) > Binatus sp. (SeqCode). Next base: position 52,361 of record NZ_JAUSKL010000047.1, read on the forward strand.
TGATGCTGCCCGCACGAGCGGTTAGAAATCGTCGCCATAATCGCCCATCCCGCCGCCCATACCACCCATGCCGCCCATTCCGCCCATACCACCCATGCCTCCCATTCCACCCATGCCGCCGCCGGGCATCGCAGGCGCCCCGGATGCTTTCTTCGGGGCTTCGACCACCGCGGCCTCAGTCGTGAGCATCAGGGCGGCGGCGCTGGCCGCATTTTCGAGCGCCGAGCGCACGACCTTCGCCGGATCGATCACGCCGGCCTTGACCAGGTCCTCATAGATCTCGCTCGCGGCGTTGAAGCCGAAATTATCTTTGCCCTCGAGCACGGCGTTGAGCACGATATGCGGCTCGAAGCCGGCGTTGCGTGCGATCTGCTTGAGCGGCTCGGATATCGCGGCGGCGACGATATCCGCGCCGGCCTTCTGGTTCTCGTTGAGGCGAAGCGATTTGACCGCCGCGATCGCGCGCACCAGCGCGACGCCTCCGCCAGCGACAATGCCTTCTTCGACGGCGGCCCGCAGTGCATGCACGGCGTCATCGACGCGCGCCTTTTTTTCCTTGAGTTCGACCTCGGTCGCTGCGCCGACTTTGATCACCGCAACTCCGCCGGTGAGTTTCGCGAGGCGCTCCTGGAGCTTTTCGCGATCGTAGTCGGAAGTGGTGTCCTCGATCTGGCGGCGAATCAATTCGATTCGTCCCGAGATCTCAGCCTTCTTGCCGGCGCCGCCGATGATCGTGGTGTTGTCCTTGTCGATCAGGACGCGCTTGCATTTGCCGAGCACGTCGAGCTTGATGTTTTCGATTTTGGTACCGAGTTCTTCCGCGATTACAGTGCCGCCGGTCAGGATCGCGATATCCTGCAGCATCTCCTTGCGCCGGTCGCCAAAGCCCGGGGCCTTCACCGCGGCGACCTTCAGCGTGCCGCGCAGCTTGTTCACGACCAACGCGGCCAGCGCGTCGCTCTCCACGTCTTCGGAGATCACCAGCAATTGGCGGCCGGTCTGCACGACGCTTTCGAGCAGCGGCAGGATCTCGCGCAGGTTGGAAATTTTCTTTTCGTGGAGAAGAATCAGCGGCTCTTCGAGCTCAGCCGTAAGGCGCTCCGCGTTGGTGACAAAGTAGGGCGACAGGTAGCCGCGATCGAAGCGCATCCCCTCGACGTGATCGAGCACGGTGTCGAGTCCGCGCGCTTCCTCGACCGTGATGACGCCTTCCTTGCCGACCTTGTCCATCGCGTCGGCGACGATCTTGCCGATCTCGCGATCGCCGTTGGCGGAGACGGTGGCAACCTGCAGCATCCGCTCGTGATCCTTGACTGGCCGCGACATTTCCTTGATCTCCGCGACAACCTTGAGCACGGCCGCTTCGATTCCGCGCCGCAGTTCCATCGGCGGGAACCCTGCCGCGAGCAGCTTGATTCCTTCGCGCACGATCGCGCCCGCGAGCACCGTCGCGGTGGTAGTGCCGTCGCCGGCGACCTCCGAAGTTTTCTGCGCGACTTCGCGAATCAGCTTGGCGCCCATGTTCTCGAAGCGATTCTCGAATTCGATTTCCTTGACCACCGTGACGCCGTCTTTGGTGATGAGCGGAGCGCCGAAACTGCGCTGGATCATCACGTTGCGGCCCTTTGGACCAAGCGTTACGCGCGCCGCGTCGGCCACCATGTTGGCGCCGGCGACAATCCCGATCCGCGCTCTTTCGTGCAGCTCAACCGTTTTGGCTGGCATCTTTTATAAATCTCCGTGTTGCGGTTTTCGATCGTTGAGTCAGTTTGGAATTCGCGGGTCTCTTTCGTTCGAGATTTCAGTTCCTTCTGTATTGCTGATGTATAGCAACGTTACCGCGCCGCGCGGGCGGGGCGAATGCCACAGTCCTCGCGGAACGACGAAAACGGAGCCCGGACGGAGCGTCGTTTCGATCGGTCCGTCGGCGGTCAAAAGAGTGAGATCAAGTTCTCCCTCGAAGACCTGCAAAAACTCGCCGCCGGCCGGATGGCGTTCCCATCGCGGATGCGCCGAAAAACGCGCCACGCCGACCGAGCAACAATCGAACGCAGCGAGCGCTCGTCCCCTGCTGTTTTTGCGCAGCTTGGATGCCGTGGCTCGAATATCGTGGGCGCTTAACATTTTGCGGATTCAGTTCGGCACAACGCCACACCGACGCCATGAACACCGAGCTTAAGTTAAACATCGCGGCGCGCAATGCAAGAGGGATGCTCTTTGTTGTCGGCGCGGAGCGTGCAAGGATTGTCGTCGGAGGACCAACGATTGTCCTTCGGAGAGGGAAAGACGAGTGGAAAACAACGGTCACCCGGCACTGCTGCGGCGGGCGGGCGCATTAATATTGGTAATCGCGATCAGTTGCGTGGTGACAGGGGCGGCGTCGAGCGCGTGGTCGCTGACTCAGGCGAGCGAGAATCCGACGGTGGCGCGATCGACGCCGGCGAATCCGCTCTCACTCGGCGTGGCGTCGGCTTCGACCCAGGTCCAGGGCGATATTCCCAGCAGCGATGACGACAAGGATGTCCCGCCGAAGATGGTCGAGAAGTACACCAACGCATACAAGGCGATGCAGAAAGATCACAACATGACGGCGGACCAGGCGGCTGCCGCGCAAGGGCTCACGATTGCGCAATTCAGATCGCTCGAGGGACGGATCGAGCGCGACGACACGCTCCGCGAGCGGGTTCGGAAGGCCCTGCGCAGCGCGACTCCGGGCGCTAAGGAAACCTCGAATCAGTAGGATCGAAGGAAGGGAATCTTACAGAATCGGCCGCGGGAAGGATCGGAAGAAGAAAAACGGTCACGGAAGCGCTGCGCCCGCTCAGATGGAATCGCAGCGACGCGATAATCGGCGGCGGAAAGAGCAATCTCCTTCCGCCACCAATCTCAACTCAAACTTATTCGACTACTTCGTAACCGAGGTCGAGAACGCGGCTTCGAGGCGGGAGACCGCGTCGTTCGCGCGGCGGACCGCGTCTTCGGCGCCACTCGCCGCAGCTTCGGCCTGCGACGCAGCCGTCGCCGCCTGATTGGCCGCCGCGTCAGCCGAGTTAGCCGATGCTTCCGCCTTGGTCGCAGCCGCTTCCGCGCGCTCGCTGGCGTTGTTGATTACCCTCATGTCGGGCCCGCACGCGGTCACAAACCCCGTCGTGGCCACGACGCCGAGCAGAATTGCAAATCGTTTCATCCGAACTTTCCTCCAGTGATCCAGGTCAGCCGAGTCGCAGCCTTGGCATCGCTACATTGCGATCAGCGGCTGGACGTACAGTCACGCATACTTACAAAACCGGTTTGCTGACGCAAGGCAGCAACCGTCGATGAGGGTTCCATTGACAGTGAAAACTGGCAGCGGTTATGGTCACGGCGCACCGCTACCTTGCGGTATTTTTCCCAGGTCGGGATAATCAGCATCAGTCCAGTTAACTGAGGTCGGATCAGCAAAATGGCGACGGTCATCACGAGCGAGTGCATCAATTGCGGGGCGTGCGAGCCCGAATGCCCCAACACCGCGATTTATGGCGGCGGTGTGACATGGGAATTGAATGGCGCGACCAGTCCGGCGATCGCGCAGGATATCTATTA
>NZ_JAUSKL010000048.1 GCF_030646925.1 Candidatus Binatus sp.
CGACGCGCTCCGCGTCGGCATGGGTCCCGGCTCGATCTGCACGACTCGCGTCGTATCCGGCGTCGGCGTGCCGCAAATCACCGCCATCATGGATACAGTCGCCGTCGCGGAGCCGCGCAAAATCCCGGTCATCGCCGATGGCGGCGTGCGCTTTTCCGGCGACATCACCAAGGCGCTCGCCGCCGGCGCGACCAGCGTGATGATCGGTTCGCTGTTCGCCGGTACCGAGGAGAGCCCGGGCGAGACGATTCTCTATCAGGGCCGTACATACAAATTGTATCGCGGGATGGGCTCGATCGGCGCGATGAACGAGCGCACCGGCGATCGCTACGGCCAACTCAATGAGGGCAAGCATGTGCCCGAGGGGATCGAGGGCCGCGTGCCGCATCGCGGCTCGCTCGCATCGAACATCGAGCAGTTGGTCGGCGGCCTCCAATCCGGCATGGGCTACCTCGGCGCCGCGAATCTGCTCGAACTCCGCCGTCGCGCGCGCTTTGTCAAGGTCAGCGACGCCGGGATGCGCGAGAGCCACGTCCACGACGTCTTCATCACCAAGGAAGCGCCCAACTATCGGCAATAATTCGCGGCAATAGTTCGCGGTAGTTGCGCCGCGAGTTCGCGATCGCTCGAACCTGCGCACGCGCCGTGTCAGAATCTTCGCCATCGCGCATCTCATATTGATGCGTTCACGATGGCCCGAAATAAACGAATCAGAGTTGGCGTGCTCTTCGGAGGACGCTCGAGTGAGCACGAGATTTCGCTGCGCTCCGCACTCACCGTGATGTCCGCGATGGATCCGAAGCGCTACGAGATCGTGCCGATCGGAATTGGCCGCGACGGCCGCTGGTATCTCGAGCACGACGCGCTCAAAGTCCTCGCCGAAAAGACGCCGCATCTCGCCGCACTCACCGTCGGCGGCACGCAAGTGAATCTGCTGCCGCATCCCGATTCCGATCGCTCGCTGGTCGCAGTCTCCGCGAATCAAAATCACGATCGCGCGCCGATTCCCTCCGACGCGATTCGCACGCCGCTCGATGTAGTCTTTCCGGTCCTGCACGGCGCCTACGGCGAAGATGGCACCGTGCAGGGATTGCTCGAACTCGCTGGGATTCCCTACGTCGGCGCGGGCGTGCTCGGCTCCGCGCTCGGGATGGACAAGGACGCCCAGAAGCGGCTGCTCCGCGACGCCGGCGTGCCAGTGGTCCTCTATTTTTCGATCGATCGCGCCGATTATCGCGAGCATCCGGCGCTCGCCGCCCGCTACGCGCGCAAGTTGGGTTTCCCCGTTTTCGTCAAGCCCAACGCGCTCGGCTCCTCGATCGGCATCAGCAAAGTAAAGCGCGCCGCCGAACTCAAAGCTGCGCTCGACGACGCCTTCCTGTACGATCTCAAGGCGCTGATCGAAGCGTCGTGCGAAGGCCGCGAACTCGAATGCGCCGTGCTCGGCAACGATCGTCCCGAGGCCTCGATCCCGGGCGAGGTGATCGTCAAGGGCGGGCACGATTTCTACTCCTACGAATCGAAGTACGTCGATCCTGGCGGCTCCGAGACTCGCATTCCCGCCGACTTGCCGCGCGCGACGATCACCAAGGTGCGCGCGATCGCGATCGCTGCCTTCAAGGCGCTCTCGCTCCGCGGGATGGCCCGCGTCGATTTCCTCGCGACGCGCGACTTGAAGCAACTCTACGTTAACGAGGTCAACACGATTCCCGGCTTCACCGCCATCAGCATGTATCCGAAGCTGTGGGAGGCGTCGGGCATCCCGCTGCCGAAATTAATCGACCGCTTGATTGAACTCGCACTCGAAGAGCATCGCGCGCGCGCCTCGCTGAAAATCACCTACAGCCCGCGCCATTGACTGCGATGGTCCGCCTGCTGATCGCAACTACCAATCCCGCGAAACTCGCCGAGTATCGGCTGCTACTGCGCGAATTGCCGCTCGAGCCCGTCTCGCTCCGCGATCTTCGAATCACCGACGCTCCCGAGGAGTCCGGCGCGACCTTCGCGGAGAACGCGCTGGTCAAGGCGCGCTTCTATTTCGAGCGCGCGGGTATCGCCACCCTGGCCGACGACGGCGGCCTCGAAATCGACGCGCTGGGCGGAGAGCCCGGCGTCAGATCGCATCGATGGCTCCCCCACGGCGACAACAGCGATCGCGCGCTGGTGGATGAAGTCATCCGGCGGATGCGAGGCGTCGAGACCGCACAACGCACCGCGCGCATCCGCGCTGTCCTCGCATTGATCTTTTCCGACGGCGGCGAAATTCGCGAACGCATCGCCGAGGCTGCGATTGAAGGCGTCATTGCCGAGCGCGCCTATCCCGAAATCCGCCCGGGCTTCCCCTACCGCGCCGTCCTCGTCCTCCCCGAACGCAACCGCTACCTGGGCGAACTTGGCGACCGCGAAGAAGCGCAACTCAGCCAGCGCCGCATCGCTCTCAAGCAGCTATGGCCCGAGCTTGAGCGGCTGGCTAGACTCGCGTCCTGACGCCTATTATCGAGCAGACGAGCGAACTACTATCATCGCGCAGAAGTGAAAAACACGCGCAAGGGCAAAATCGTCGTACTCCATCTCGCGGCGCGCTATCCGTTCGCCGGAGTCATCTGGCAACTGCTTCATCATCTGATCGGATTCCGCCAGCTCGGCCTCGACGTTTACTATATCGAGGATCACGGCGCCTACGTTTACGATCCGAACCTCGGAGCGCCCAACGCCGATCCCACCACGGTCCTGAAATCGCTTGCCGCCGTGCTCGATCGCTACGGCTTCGGCGATCGCTGGTCGTTTTTCGATTCGGTGCGCAACGACTACCTCGGGATGCCGCGCGAGCGATGCGTCGAACTTCTGCGCGACGCCGACGCCGTGATCAATCTGTGCGGCGCGACCGAGCCGCGCGACGAGCATCGCAAAAGCCGCTGCCTCGTGATGCTCGAGACCGATCCCGGCGTGCTGCAGTTGGAACTCGGGCGCAAGATGCCGTCTGCCGTCAGTTTCGCGCGCGCGCATCAGCTTTTTTTCACCTACGGCTACAACATCGGCGCGCCCGATTGCCTTCTTCCAACCGGCGGTATCGATTGGCGCCCTACCCGGCCGCCCGTGGCGCTCGACGAATGGCGTCCCGGCGTCGGCCCCGCCGAGCCGCCGCGCTTCACCACCGTCGGAACCTGGCAGAATCGCGGCAACGATTTCGAGATCGCCGGCGAGACTTACTACTGGTCCAAGGATGTGAATTTCCGCAAGATGCTCGAGGTCGCGAATCGCGCGTCGCAGCCGATCGAACTCGCGAGCGATCTCACCTCGGGCCCCGACTACGATCGCGCACTTCGCGGCGGCTTCACCTTCACGCCCGTCGTGCCGATGTCGCTCGATATCGACGGCTACCGCAACTACATCAGCGCCTCGCGCGGCGAGTTCACCGTCGCCAAGGATATTTACGTGCGCCCGCGCACCGGATGGTTCAGCGATCGCACCGTATGCTATCTCGCCGCCGGCCGCCCCGTCGTCACCCAGCGCACCGGCTTTGAGAAAACGATCCCGACCGGCATTGGGCTGCTGGGCTTCGATACCGCCGACGAAGCCGTCGACGCGATCCGCATCATCAACTCGGATTATCCGCGCCACGCACGCGCCGCGCGCGAAATCGCCGCCGAGTATTTCGATGCCGCGAAGCTGCTCGATGAAATCCGTCAGGCGGCCGGCATCTAATCGATGACCACGCAGCTACAAACGATGCTCGGCTTGTCGTGGATGCCTCATCAGCTCCGCGTTATCTGCGAGGCCGTGCTTATCGTCTTTGCCCTGCTCGGCGCGATCGCGCTCCGCCGCGGCCGCCGCGCCGTCACGCCGACCACTTTCATGCTGCTCGCCGGCAGCATCTGGATCGACGCGCTCTCACATTTCTTCGACACCGCGATCGCTCAGAAGGTCGCCACCGCCGCCTACGTGCTGTTCCTGTTCGCGATCATTCGGCTCGTGGTCGAAGGCGTCGAAGCCGCGATGCGCCGCGGCAAGGCCCACTTCTCCACCATCCTCAAAGACCTGCTGATGTTCGGCGGATGGGTCGTCGTCGCGCTGGCGGTGCTCTATACCGACTTCGGCGTCGAGCCGTTTACCATCCTCGGCACCACCACCGTGCTCGCCGCGGTGCTCGGCTTCGCGCTGCAGGAAACTCTCGGCAATATCTTCAGCGGCCTCACGCTCCAGATGAGCCATCCGTTCGAACCGGGCGATTGGGTTCGCAGCGGCGCGAATATCGGGCGGCTCCGCGGCACCAACTGGCGCTCGACCATCATCATGACCCGCGCCAACGAGCGCCTCGAAATTCCGAACTCGATGATCGCCAAGGATGTGCTCCACAACTACTCGACCGGCGCCGTGGCCGACGAAGTCGCGGTGGGAATCAGCTACAGCGTGCCGCCCAATCGCGTCCGCGACGTCGTGATGGCGCTGCTGCGCGACGTCCCGCAAGTGTTGCACACCCCGCTGCCCGAAGTGCTCGCGTGGGAGTATGGCGACTCCGCGATCAAGTACCGAATCAAGTATTGGATCTCCGACTACGGCACCCAGGAACTCGTTCGCGATCGCGTCGTTTCAAATCTCTGGTACGCGCTGCGCCGCCATTCGATCGAAATTCCCTTCCCGATTCGCACCATCAAGATGCAGCCTGGCGACGGCGTCGAGCAGCGCGACCAGATGCTCGAGCGCGAACTGATAAGCGAATTGCGCCAGGTCGAGTTCCTGAAAGGTTTGCCCGATGAAGAGTTGCGCGTCCTCTTGCCGACCATCGCGGTCCGCCAATTCGGCGCCGGCGAAATGCTCGTCCGGCAAGGCGATCAAGGCGAGACCTTATACATCATTCGGAGCGGCGTGGTTGACGTAATCGCTCACACGCCCGACGGTAACTCCCGTCTCCTCGCGCAGTTGACCGCCACCAATTACTTCGGCGAGGGCACCTTGATGACCGGCGAGCCGCGCACCGCCGACATCCGCGCCGCCTCCGACGTCGAAGTGATCGAGATGGATCGCGAAGGCTTGCGCCGCCTCTTCAAGGAGCATCCCGAGGCCGCCACCCAAATCAGCGAGATCGTCGCCGCGCGCATGGAAGACCGTCTCAAAAAGCTCGCCGAAGGCAGCCACGACGGCGGCCGCGGCGGCGCCCATCGATGGCTCGTCGCCAAGATGCGCGAACTCTTCGACCTCTGACACGCATCGACGCGACTCAACGGCTCGCCTCTCCGCCGGAAGCGTTACCATACTCGGATCTCAGGTTGGAAAAGTCGTGGAGCTGAGCGCGCTCCGCGACGGCCTCGGCAGCGCGCTTGACGGCGTCGGTCGCGTCCTTCTGTCGAGCGGCGAGCCGGGAATCGGGGAAACTCGATTGTCTGAGGGATTTGCGGCGGAAGCTATCAGCCGGATCGGCTCGCTATAGACGCTATTCTGAGGTTTTGACTATATTTCGGCATCTTCTAAACCCATAATGCGACTAAGATGCGCATTGACCACTAGAAGCTCGTAGCGTGGACGAGTCACTCATCGAACAAGGCCATGTAGGGTCTAATAGTTTCGTCGGGCGGGAGCGCGAGCTGGCGGAGCTCGTGTCGGCTTGCGAGTCGGGCGCCGATAGCGACACGCATCTGTTCCTGATCCATGGCGAACCCGGAATCGGAAAGACGCGGCTGGCCGACGAGCTCGCGTCGCGAGCAAAGGCGCGGGGCATGCAGATTCTATGGGGCCGATGCTGGGAGGGTGGTGGCGCGCCTGCGTACTGGCCGTGGATTCAGGTAATCCGCAGCTTCCTCGGCGGGCTTGACCCCGAACGGCGTAAACTCGTTTTGGAGTCAGAAATCGCCTCCGACATCATCCACCAGGTGGCCCAGATCGTTCCCGACCTCCGCCACGCTAAGTCGAGCCCTCGTCCTTTAGTTACTGAAAACCTCGATCCAAACGAGGCGCGCTTTCGCCTGTTCGACGCAGTTACCAACTTCCTGAAAATGGGTGCGCGCTCGCGTCCGATGCTTATCGTGCTCGACGATTTGCATGACGCCGACGAGGCGTCGCTGGCGTTGCTGCGTTTTATGGCGCGTGAGCTCAAAGGCGCGGCGATAATGCTCGTGGCGACGTATCGCGACGCGGAGGTGCGGCGCTCGCAAAGCTTGAGCAAACTAATCGGAGAGCTGAGCCGCGAAGCGCGTCCGATTCCGATGAGTGGCCTGAGCCAGACCGAGGTGAAGAGGTTTGTCCAGTTCGGGGCTGGACAAACGCCGGACGATGCGTTGGTCACCAAACTTTGCGCTGCCACCAATGGAAACCCGCTGTTTCTCGATGGAATCGTTCGGATCCTGATCGCAGAGGGTGCGATCGACTCCGCCGGCGTGCCGGGTCGTCCGTTCAAGATTCCGATCGGTGTGCGGGAGGCGATTCGTCGTCGCCTGGCTGATCTATCGCCGGAGGCGAATTGGATTCTGTCGGCGGCGGCCTCGATCGGAAATGAGTTCGAACTCAATCTTTGCCAGAACGTAGCCGATGTTTCCGCCGGTGAGGCGCATCGCCTGTTGGATGAAGCATCACGCGCCGGCATCGTGACGGCGCTCAGTCAAGGTCGTTACCGATTCAGTCACGCGCTGATTCGCTCAGCGGTGTACGACGATCTTGATACCGACAGCCGGGGCCGAATACACGGGAAGATTGCGGAGGCGATCGAAGAGATCCACGCGAAAGATTTGCGTCCTCACGTCGCCGAGCTGGCATATCACTTCCGCCTAGGAGGCGTATCGGAGAAGGCGATCAAATACAGCCGTCGCGCTGCCGGTGCGGCCTTTGCCGTTTTCTCGTATACGGTCTGCGCCGGGCATCTTCGCGAGGCCCTAGCTTTGAGCGAAGGTCAAAACGACGCGCGCAGAGCTGCTATTCTCTTGAGCCTTGGGAAGGTCACCGCTTTTTACCTTGATCCGGCTGAAGGTATCGCATGCCTCGAAGCAGCTCTCAGTCTTTACAGTGAATTGAAAATGGAGGAGAAGCTGGCCGAAACGAATGCGTTTATCGGCCAAGCTCTAACTGCTCAGGCTGATTTCGCCCCCGGAATGGACGTGCCACGGGCCTTGGAGCATTTTCGTCAGGCACAGGCTTGGAAGGGAGAATGGTCGGATCCTGAAATCGATGGGATGCTTCATCATGGCTTGGCAATATGTCTCTTTCAAGCGAATCGAATCGAGGAAGCCGTAGCGGTTTCTAAGCAGGCGCGGCAAATATGGGAGCAATCTTTCAATCCGTCTTGGGTTACGGCCGCATCATCAAACGCTCGGCTTCTCATTATAAAAGGGAGGCTTAATGAGGCCGGCGTCGTTCTCGACGAAGTCACGGCGGCCGTGCAAGGAACTGTCGATCCAGAGAGTTTTTGGTCTGCCATGTGGCACGCCGGTTGGTGTCGACTTGTGCTGCACGATCCAATCGAAGCGAAACGATTCTTTACGATAGGCATGGAGAGAAAGGGCCTTTCCCCGCAACAACGCGAGTTCAACTTTGAGTTTCTCGCAATTACCGAACTCCTGGCCGGAGAACTCTCTCGAGCGAAGAAGATATCTGGTGAGCATAGAGTTATGCCGAGCTTTCGGAGCGAGATAGCGCTCCGGGAAGGACATTGGGAAGCCGCTATAGAAATGCACCGGACAATGTTGGAATGGGCACGGAAAACCGGCCACCGCTGGGACGAGGCGGACAGTCTCTCGGCCTTGTTTCGTATCCAATTCGTCTCCGGAGATTTCCAAGGAGCTGCCGAGTTTCTCCGACAAACGCTGCGTGCCTACCAGCCCAGCGATCTTTACTGGGAGATTTGTAATCGTCCGCAAGCAGCTTTGATTGCAATTGAGGCGGGTCAGCCTGAGGAGGCACTTCAGCATCTCGACGTATGCCGGGCGATTGCCGAACAAGGCGAAGACTGGCTAGGTCTGGGCGGTCCCGTCGCGCGCGCTGAAGGAGCGTTCGCCGCGGCAAAAGGCCGTGACTTCGCGATTCACTTCGAAAAAGCGATAAAGAACGCCAACCGATACACCCTATCATGGGATGAGGCTGACACCCTGTACCACTGGGGCGCAGCATTGAATACGGCTGGCGAATACTCTGACGCGAACGAAAAATTTGACGCCGCCATCGAGATATACCAGCGCCATGGCGGGGGGCAGCGGTGGATCGATCGCGTTGAAGCGAAAAGACACTCGTTCGCCTCTGATTCGAAAGCGCGCGAGCTCGCCGCCTCAGCTAGATTGGCGACCTTCCGAAGGGAAGGAGAGTTCTGGACGATCAACTATGATGGCAGCACCTTCCGGCTGAAAGACGCGAAAGGCCTACGTTACATCGCCTACCTGCTCGCGCGACCGGGCCAGCGCATCCACGTCCATGACCTGATCGAAGCGGTTGAAGGCAGCGCAGCCAACCGACGGACGACGATTCACGCCGAGTCCGAAGGTTTGAAAATCGTTCGCGATATCGGCGGTCCGGGCCCATCGATCGATACTCGAGCGCGGTCCGAATACCGCACCAGACTGCGTGACCTGGATGCCGAACTGGAAGAATCAGACCAAATGAACGACCTCGGACGCTCCGAACGCCTGCGCAACGAGGTCGAGGTGGTCGGCCGGGAACTCGCAGCATCATTGGGACTTGGCGGACGTGCTCGCACAGCGTCGGGTAGCGTGGAACGTGCTCGCGGGCTGGTCGGCAAGAATATCCGCTCGGTTTTGCAGAAAATCCGCCGCGAGCATCCCGCGTTGGGGCGTTATTTTGCGGCCGCGATCGTCACCGGTAACTTCTGCGCCTATCAGCCCGATCCCGACCGCCCGATTTCCTGGCAATTCTAATCTGTTTTGATGACCGCTAGTTAGCGAATTTGCCGCATCGCGGCATTTGTTCCTTCCGATTTCCCATTGTTCCTTCTTTTTTCCCACCCTATTCAGCAGAAGGACCAGTGCGCCCGATGCGCACCAATCGACCTCGAGGGGAGAAACAAAGATGCGAACATCAGAGCCGCGCTTCCTACGCACCGTATTTGCGCCCGCAGCGATCCTGTCGTTCAGCGAACGATCGAGGCACTCACCGAAGATTCTATTGAGAGTGATCGCGATTCTATTCGCGCTAATCGCGCTGCCAAGAATCGCATTTGCGAACACGTTGACTGTCAACACGCTCAGCGACGCGAGCACCTCCGCTGACGGCTCCTGCAGCCTCCGTGAAGCTATCAACAACGCGAATAATGCTTCAGAAATGACCAACGGGGACTGTCTTAGCGGTACCGGCGACGACACCATCAACTTCAACTTCAGCGTCACCGGCACGATCACCCTGGTCGGCAGCGCGCTGCCGACTATCCTGCACACAGTCACGATTGACGGCGCTGCACAAAACATCACCGTCAGCGGCAACGATTCTTACCAGGTGCTAGTGGTCAATTCCGGTGCTGCGCTCAACCTGGAGACCCTGACAGTCGCCCACGGTTTTTCAGCATCGAATGGCGGCGGAATCTCCAACAGCGGCACGCTCTCGGTGAGCAACAGCACCCTCTCCAACAATTCGATCTCACCGAACTTGTCTGGTGGCGGCATATTCAGCACCGGCACCCTGACCGTCACCAACAGCACTTTCTCCGGCAATACCGCCACCAACTCGGTTGGCGGAGGCATCGCTAATACCGGCACACTAACCGTCACGAACAGCACCTTTTCGGGCAATTCGGCGTTCTGGGGCGGCGGCATCTACAATGGTTTGTTTTCTCTCGGCGTGCACAACGGTGCTACGGCAACGATCTCTAACAGCACCTTGGTAAACAATGATGCGGCTGGCGGCGGCGCCGTCTTCGATAGCGGTGCCTTGGTGACTCTCACCAGTAGCACTCTGTTAGGCAACCGCGGCATCTACAACTTCTTCGGTACGTTCAATCTAAGCAAATCCATTCTGGCCAACAGCTCTAACGGAAACTGTCAGAGCGACGGATCGGCAATCGCTGACGACGGTTACAGCATTTCGGATGATAACTCGTGCAATTTTGGCAGCCCCACAGGTGCCAACGGGCAGACGCTGGGAGACCATGTCCCGCCGGTGCTCGATCCGAGCGGATTGCAGAACAACGGCGGGCCGACCCAGACGATCGCACTTCAGGCGGGTAGTCCTGCCATCGACGCTATACCCCTTGCGAATTGCCCCGCCACCGATCAGCGCGGCCTGCCTAGACCGGCGCCGGGTCACAATGCATGCGATGTTGGCGCATACGAGTACGGCTCCACGTTGGCTGACGCAACCCCGCCGGCAATTTCGATTGTGGCGCCGACAGCCACTACCTATGTGCTGAACCAATCAGTCGCAGCGTCGTACACCTGCACCGATCCCGATGACGCAGTTTCGCTTTGCGCCGGTCCCGTCGCGGACGGCGCGACGATCGATACCGTGTCGGTGGGTGCCAAGACGTTCACCGTGAATGCTACGGACAGCCACAGCAATTCGGTGTCGCAGAGCGTCAACTACAACGTCGCGTACAACATATGTACGGATTACGACACCTCTCATTCAAAGAAAATTGGTTCAACCGTACCAATCAAGCTCGAAATTTGCGATGTGACAGGATCGAACAAGTCTGCGTCTTCGATCGTGCTGCATGCGACTGGCGTCATCATGGTCTCCAATAGCGCATCGCAAACGCTTGCCGATTCAGGCAATGCGAATCCCGACTATGATTTTAGATTCATCACCGGGCCCGAATACATTTTTAATTTGAGCACTAGCGGCTATCCTGCTGGGACGTTCGCTCTACAATTCACTGTCAGCGGCGATCCTACTTCGCACTCGGCGCTCTTCCAATTGAAGTAAAATGAAGCAGGTGGCGGCTCCGCCCGGAGCCGCCACCTATGACCGAACCTAAGAGTAAACTCCACCTGCGAGAGGTTTCGGCGTCCTGGGGCTTAGCGTTCCGGCGGGGCGAACACCGTCAGAGCGAACAACTTCTCGGCACCGGTCCGCAGCGTGTGAGGCGCGCCGGCTGGAATCGTAACGAAGTCGCCCGCTTTGATCTCACATTCCTTGCCCGAGACGCGGCAGGTGGCCTTTCCTTCGATTACATAGATTAGCTGGTCGCCGCGATGAGAGTTCTCATGGTCACTGCCGAAGTTTGCAGGAAGCGTAAATACCATCGACTCGCTCTGTGCGGTCTTGCCCAGCCGCCCCTGGGACATCTTCGCGCCGTCGCCGCGCAGTGCAAAGACGTTCGGAACGGCATCATGTCCGTCCCCGGCCCCTACGAGTTCATCCATTTGCCGCGCAAAGAGTTCTTGTGAAATCACCCCGTTGCGATACGCCCTGAACAGTTGCTGCACCTCAAAGTCTTTGGTCGCCATGATGGCCTCCGCATTCTGACGCTGATGGCTGGGCTGCTTCGTCAAACCCGTTCCTATTCCCACCCTTTAGCAAAACGGCGCGGATATCACATAGCCAACGACGCTCAACTGGGGCGGCGCGGAACCAGGATGCGGCGGCGCAGGATCATGATCTGTTCGCCGCGCTGATTCAGGCCCCGCGTCTCGACGTAGATCACGCCGCGATCGCTCTTCGATTTCGACGCCGTCGTCTCGAGCACCGTGGTCTCCGCGTATAGCGTGTCGCCCGCAAACGTCGGCCCGGTATGCCGCACGCGCTCGTACTCGAGGTTCGCGATCGCGCTCTCGCTCACGTCCTTCACGCTCATCCCGACCACCGTCGCCAGCAACAGCAACCCGTTGACGAGCCTCTGTCCATGCTGAGTCGTCGCCGCATACGCCGCGTCGAAGTGCACCGGATTGGTGTTCATCGTCATCAGCGTGAACCACGTATTGTCGAACTCGGTGATAGTGCGGCCCGGCCAATGCTTGAAAATCTGGCCCGCCGAGAAATCTTCAAAATAGCGATTCATAAATCGACGCGCGCGTCGGCGTATCAGCGGATTATCCGAAGCGCGCGCCGTTTGCAATTGCACCCGCGCGCTTTATGTCGCGCCTCCATGTGGTAAATGTTTTGGCTCCGATGAAACCCCAACTGACCAAGCTCTTGATCGCGAATCGCGGCGAAATCGCCTGCAGGATAATCCGCAGCGCCCGCATCTTCGGCCTCAAGACGGTCGCCGTATATTCAGCCGCCGACGCGAACAGCACCCACGTCGCCGCCGCTGACGAATCGATGCTGATCGGTCCCGCCGAAGCGTCGAAGAGCTATCTCGATATCGCCGCGATTTTGAATGCGGCGCGCCAGACCGGCGCCGACGCGATTCATCCTGGCTACGGATTCCTGTCCGAGCGTCCGGAGTTCGCGCGCGCCGCGGCCGAGGCCGGAATCATCTTCGTGGGACCGCATCCGGACGTGATGGCGGCGCTCGGCGACAAGGTTGCCGCGCGGCGAATCGCGATCGAGGCGGGCGTGCCCGTGGTGCCGGGAATCGAGACCGCCGAGCTTTCCGCGGCGCGCGATTTCGCCGACCGCGTCAGTTATCCGATTCTGGTGAAGGCCGCGGCCGGCGGCGGCGGACGCGGGATGCGCATCGTGCACGAGGCCGCACAGCTTGAAGCCAGCCTCGAAGCAGCCGCGCGTGAGGCGCTCGCCGCGTTCGGCGACGGGCGGCTCTTCGTCGAGAAATATCTCGCGCATCCGCGCCACGTCGAAATTCAAATCCTCGGCGACGAGCACGGCAACGTGGTCGCGCTCGGCGAGCGCGAATGCTCGATCCAGCGCCGCTATCAGAAGATTATCGAGGAGTCGCCGTCGCCGGGAATCTCGGAGCAGACGCGCGCCGCGATGATCGACGCCGCGCTCCGCCTCGCGCGCGCCTCGCGTTACAGCAACGCCGGCACCATCGAGTTCCTGGTCGAGGGCGCGAATTTTTATTTCCTCGAAGTCAACGCGCGCCTGCAGGTCGAGCATCCGATCACCGAGGAACGCTTCGGTATCGATCTGGTTTGCGAGCAATTGCGGATTGCGTCGGGCGGCAACGTCGCCGCGCCGCCTGCGCCGCGCGGCGCCGCGATCGAATGCCGCCTCAATGCCGAAGATCCCGAGCATGATTTTCGTCCCGCGACCGGCACCGTGCTTCATCTGCGAGTTCCCGCCGGACCGGGCGTGCGCTTCGATTCTCATCTCGCGCCCGGCGCTGTGATTTCGCCGTACTACGACGGCCTGCTCGGCAAGCTCGTATGCTTTGGCGCCGACCGCGAAGAGGCGCGCCGACGGATGCTTGCGGCGCTGAACGACTTCGAATTGCTCGGCGTCGCGAACAACGCGAGCTTTCTCCGCGACATCGTCGCGAGCGAGCCGTTTCGCAGCGCCGATCTCTCGACTCATTTTGTCGATGAGCATTTTAGTAGTTGGCATCCGTGCGAAGCGGACGTGATTGCCGGTCTGCTCGCCGCCGCGATCACGGCCGAGCGCGATCACGCCGGCGCCGCACCGAATGCCAATGGCGATCGCGCCGCCGCGACTAATCGCTCGCCATGGGCGGAGTTGCGCGGCTTCGAACTCTGGAGGTCGCGAGCGTGAAGCTGAAGCGCGACGGCGATCCTCATAGTCACGACGTCGAGCTGATTTCGCGCGATGGCTCCACGCTGCGCGCGCGCATCGGCGATCGCGAAGTTGCCGCCGAGTTCCTTGCCGATGCAAACGCTGGCGTCTTGAGGGGCACGCTCACGATCGACGGCCGCCGCTACGCGATTTCCGGCGCGCGCCGCAAAGAATCGATCATCGTCGGCGTCGGTCCCGCGTCGTTCGAGTTCAAGCCCGCCGAAAGCGGTGCGCGGCGTCACGCGCGCGGACTCGCCGCGCCGGAAATCACGGCTCCGATGCCTGGCAAAGTTCTGAAGCTGATGGTCGAAGAGGGCGACGCGGTCGAAGCCGGACAACCGCTGGTCGTGATCGAGGCGATGAAAATGGAAACCACGCTTAGCGCCGAGAGCGCCGCGATCGTCAAGCGGGTGCGCGTCGCGATTGGCGAGATGGTCGATCACGGCGCGGTCCTGATCGAACTCAGTCCGCCCGCGGCCGATGCCGCCGCACAGGCCTGACCGCAGCTTCGCGAATTGTCGGCGATTCCTAAAAGGTGAGGCGCTTGAAGCGCCGCTCGGGAATCAATTGCACCGCACCCATGATCGCGCGCCAGTACCACGGCACGTACACGACCTCGCCGCCGCCGCGAAACGCCGTGTAGATCGAGTTGGCCGCCCGAATCGGCGGCACGGTGAGCATCGTTCCATCGCGGCCCCACGTCATCCGCGTGTCCACGGTGCCGAGTTTGACCGTCATCACGTGCACGCCCGCCTTCGCGAGACGTCCGCGAAGCCCCTGGGTAAACAGCGCGAGCGCGCCTTTCGCCGATCCGTACACGTAGTTGCGCGCGCGCCCGCGATCGCCCGCGACCGAGCCGATCACGATCATGAATCCACTGTGCTGTTGCTCCAGATGGCGCGCCGCGATCGTCATCAGCGATACCGCGCCGGTGAAATTCTCATGCACCGTCGCGAGCGCCGCCGCCGGATCGGTTTGCGCCGAGGCTTCATCGCCCAGCGTGCCGAAGCACACGATCACGCCGTCGAGGCCGCCGAGCCTGCTGGCGGCGTCGCGGATGAAGTCCTCGTGATGCGCGAAGTCCGCCGCGTCGAAGGAGCCCGAGAGCGCTGGAACGCCGGCGCGGACGCTGACATCGCGCGCGACTCGCTCGACTTCGCCGGTGTCGCGAGCGGCAAGGAAAAGCTGCGCTCCTTCTGCCGCGAACCGCAGCGCGAGAGCGCGCGCGATCGGGCTGGTTGCGCCGAGAATCAGAACTTTCGACATTGCGAATCAGTCCGCCGATTCAGGCGGGATCCATCGCGAGGCGGCGCGACAGGCTCGATGAAAAACGGTTGTCGGGATCGGCCAGCGCCTTCGCCTGTTGCCATCGCGGAAAATTCGGATACATCGCGCGGAACGTTTCAGGCCGCATCCGCGCGTCCTTGGCCAGATAGACGCGGCCGCCGCGCTTCAGCACCATCGCGTCGAGCGTGTCGAGAAATTCGAGCAGTGTGTCGTTCACCGGGAAATCGAGCGCGAGCGTGTACCCGGGCATCGGGAAGGAAAGCATCCCCTCCTGCGCGCCGAATTTTTTTAAGACGGCGAGAAACGACGCGCGGCGGCTTCTGCTGATCGCCTCGAGCAACTCGATCAACCCTGCGCGGCTCTCCGCGAGCGGCCACACGCATTGGTACTGCACGAAGCCGCGCTTGCCGTAAATCCGGTTCCAGCTCCGAATCGAGTCGAGCGGATAGAAAAAACTTTGCCAATCGAAAATCGTCCGCGCGCGCGTATCGCGATGAAACATATAATAGACGGCGTTGAACGCCTTCACCGTCAGCGCATTCAGCGTCCAGCCCGGCAGATCGAACGGCACGCTCGGGATGATAGGCGGCGTCACGCTGAACGGGTCCTGCGCGAGATTGTCGGGCAGCGTATCGAGCGTCGCAAAGTTGCCGACGTTCAGCACCGAGCGGCCGAGCGAATTTTTACCGATTGCGCAATCGATCCACGCGACCGAATAGCCGTACTCCGAATCGGTGCGCTCGAAGGCCTCGATCGCCGCGTCGATATTGCGCGCGCGAATCAGTTCGCCGTTGAAGTACGCGCTCTCGACCGGCCGCAAGCGAAGCTCGACTTCGACGATCACGCCGGTCAGTCCCATCCCACCGACGGTCGCCCAGAACAGATCGGAATGTTCCTCGCGCGAGCATCTAAGGATTTCGCCGGTCGCGAGCATTAGATCGAAATTGGTCACGTGCGACGCGAGCGACGAATCGCGATGATGATTCTTGCCGTGCACGTCGGCCGCAATCGATCCGCCGAGCGTGACGAAACGCGTGCCCGGCGTTACCGGCGGAAAATATCCGCGCGGCAGGAACACGTCGATAATCTCTGCGATCGTGACGCCCGCCTCGCATCGGAGCAGCGCGCTTTCAGGCTCGAACGACAGCATCCGATTGAGCCGCTGGATGTCCGCGACGCGATTCTGATCGTTCTGCGCGGCATCGCCGTACGCGCGCCCGGCGCCGCGCGCGATCAGCGACAATCCATTGCCCGTGACCAGCGTCTGCAGTTCGGCGATTTTCTCGGGTCGATAGATATCGCTCTCGGACAAGGGAAAACGGCCCCATCCGCTGAGCATCGCGTGACGCGGCTTGAGTGCGGCGGCGGTAGCGATTCGCGAGGTGACTGCGGCCATCGGCTCGACAACTGCGCGCGAAGCACGCGCAACAATTGAAGCTAACAGGAAGCGCGGGCGCGCGGAACGGCGCCATCTGGCAGCGCTCGCTTGGCTCGCGCGTATCTGCGGCGCGGGTTTTGTGGAAATCACTTGCGTGGTCTATAGGAAGAGAGATCGCTGGAGGTTCGAAAACGCATGTCCTGGGAAAAAGAAGTCGAAGAAATCCGCCGCCGCGAGGAAATCGCGAAAGGGATGGGCGGCCCCGACAACATCAAGCGCCAGCATGACGGCGGCAAGCTCACGGTCCGCGAGCGCATCGCGAAGCTGCTCGATCCCGGGACGTTTCACGAATACGGGGCGCTGGCGGGCGCGCCAAAATACGAAGGACAGACGCTTGTGTCGTTCTTGCCGGCTAACTTCGTCGGCGGCACCGGCCGGATAAACGGGCGGCGCGTGGTGGTCGGCGGCGACGATTTCACGGTTCGCGGTGGCGCTGCCGATGCGTCGATCGGCAACAAGCAGGGCTATGCGGAGTTGATCGCGCACGAATTGCATTTGCCGATAATTCGGCTGGTCGATGGGACTGGCGGCGGCGGCAGCGTGCGCACGTTCGAGACCACGCGGCGAACCTACGTGCCCGCCAATCCCGCGTTCGACGTGCTGGTGAAGCTGACGGCGGAAGTGCCAGTCGTCGCAGGATGCATGGGATCGGTGGCGGGGCTCGGCGCGGCGCGCGTTGCGGCGTCGCATTTTTCCGTGATGGTGCGCGGCTCGAGCCAGCTATTCGTTGCGGGTCCGCCGGTGGTGAAGTGGGGCGTCGGCGAAGATCTGACCAAAGAGGAATTGGGCGGTTCCGAAATCCACGCGCACAACAGCGGCGCGGTCGATAACGAAGCCGAGACCGAGGAGGACGCGTTTCAGCAGATTCGAAAATTCTTGTCGTATCTGCCGCAGAGCGTTTGGCAAGTGCCGCCGCGCGCGACGCCGGACGACGACCCAGGCCGGCGCGAAGAGGAGCTAATCAGCATTGTCCCGCGCAATCGACGCCACGGTTACGACGGGCGGCGAATTGTCGAGCTGGTGATGGATCGCGATTCGTTCTTCGAGATGACGCCGTATTTCGGGCCGTCGCTGATCACGGGCTTCGCGCGTCTCGACGGCTATCCGATTGGCGTGATGGCGAACGATCCATACAACATCGGCGGATCGCTCGACGGTCCGGCCTCGGACA
This sequence comes from Candidatus Binatus sp., assembly GCF_030646925.1. NCBI lineage: Bacteria > Candidatus Binatota > Binatia (SeqCode) > Binatales (SeqCode) > Binataceae (SeqCode) > Binatus (SeqCode) > Binatus sp. (SeqCode). Next base: position 17,457 of record NZ_JAUSKL010000048.1, read on the forward strand.
AGATGGTCAAGTTTATCGATCTTTGCGACACGTTTCATCTGCCGGTGGTGAATTTCGTGGACCAGCCGGGCTTCCTGATCGGGCGCGAGGCCGAGATGTCGGGCACCATCAAGCGCGGCGTGCGCGCGCTGTACGCGCTCTTCCAGACGACCACGCCGTGGGTCGCAATCATGGTGCGCAAGGCATTCGGCATCGCAGGCGCGGGGCATGGAATCACGACCGGGTTGAATCTCCGCTACGCATGGCCGTCGGCGGACTGGGGATCGCTGCCAATTGAGGGCGGTATCGAGGCGGCCTACAAGCGCGATCTCGCGGCGTCGTCCGATCCGGAAAAACTGCGGCGCGAGCTCGAAGAGAAATTCAATGCGGTGCGCTCGCCGATTCGCACGGCGGAGGCATTCGGCATCGAGGAGATGATCGATCCGCGCGACACCCGGCCGCTGCTGGTCGAATGGGTGCATCAGGCATACGAGATCGTGCCGACGCAACTGGGGATTCGATCGCGCACGATGCGCCCGTAGAAAGACCAGGCATTCACCACCAAGGCACGAAGGCGCCAGGAGGAAAAAGAAAGATCGCGATGGATATCAAAAGCCCTGCGGTGGGGAAAGTTCTAAGATTGACCGTCGAAGCGGGTTGCCAAGTCGCGCGGGGCGACGAAGTGATGGTGATCGAGTCGATGAAGGTCGAGATACCGATCAAGTCGCCGGGAGCGGGGCGCATCAAGGACTTCAGGTTCAAGATTGGCGATCAGATTCAGCGCCACTCCGTGCTCGCCGTGCTCGAATCGTAGCGAACTTGTGGCACAGGCTTCAGCCTGTGGTCGATCGAAGTTGCCGATTCATTCGGGCATCGTGTCGCGGCGATTGCCCCATTTTTCCCAGAACGTGACCTGCCGCGCCGGCTTGCGATCCGGCCGGGCCCAGCGGCCCTTCGGATAGCCCATCGGAATCAGGATCAGGTTCACGTACTCCGGCGGCACGCCGAGCCGCGCATCGATCTCATCGCCATACATCGAATGCAAACCCGTGATCGAAGTGCCAAGACCGTAGCCGCGCGCGGCGAGGCACAAGTTCTGAATCGCCGGATAAATCGCGCCGACCATCGGTTGCCCCGCGCGCGCGCGATCGGTGTATCGCTTCACGCAGCAGAAAATCATCACCGGCGCATCGGCGATATGCTCGGCCAGGTATTTCGCCGAGCGCAGGTTTCGTCCGCGCTGGCTTTGCGGATCGTTGGCGACGACCTCGCGCTCGACTGGCGTGAAAATCTGCTCCCACGCTTGGCGATAGCGAACTGCGACAAACTCCCTGGTCTCGCGCTCGGTCACGACGACAAAAAACCACGGCTGGCGATTGTGCCCGCTCGGACCCATCGTCGCGGCCTCGATCACTTTTACGATCGTCGCCGGCGGCACCGGATCGGGCTTCAGCCGGCGCATCGAGCGGGTGGTGTAAATCGCCTCGTAAAGATCGAATTCGTGATGTCCGAACATGACCCGAATCTATCAGGTTTCGCGGCCGATGCGGAATTTGCGCGCTGCTGCTTTTTCTACTTCCAACGCGCTTCAGCGATGCGCTAAGAAGGTACGATCGCGTCATCGATTGTTGCCGGAGGAAATCGTGGCCGAAGTAATTCTGCATCAATACGTGAACTCGCCCTTCTCCGAAAAAATCCGCAAGATCTTCGCGCTCAAGAAGATCAGTTGGCGCTCCGTCGAGCAGCCGACAATCATGCCGAAACCGAAGCTGATTCCGCTGACCGGCGGCTATCGGCGCATCCCGGTGATGCAAATCGGCGCCGACGTTTGGTGCGACTCGGGTATCATCTTGAAGAAGATCGAGGAAATGTTTCCCGCGCCGACGATCTATCCCGACGGCCTGGAGGCCGCGGCCGACATCATGAATCAATGGGCGGATCGGCGGATGTTCTGGTCCACCACCCCGGTGATTTTCGAGAAGCTCGCCGCCGTCGTGCCGAAGGAGTTCATCGAGGATCGCTCGAAGATGATGCGCGGCGCGAATTTCGCCGAGATCACCCTGATGGCGCCCGACGCGCGAACTCAGTTGCGCGCCTTTCTCGATATCCTCGATCGGCAACTGGCGCGCAGTACCTTCCTGCTCGGCAATTCGTTCAGCCTCGCCGACGCGGCGTGCTTTCATCCGGTGTGGTTCCTCCGCGCTGAGCCGACGGCATTCTCGCACGCGCAGAAGTTCAAGCATCTGATGCGATGGTTCGAGCGAATCGATGCGATGGGCTACGGCGACGTGAAGCCGATGGAACCCGACGACGCACTCAAGATCGCCCGCGAATCGTCGCCGGCGACCGCAGTCGATGTCCAGCCGTCAGATCCTGACACGCTCGCGGCGGGCGCGATGGTATCGGTGACGGCGGACGATTATGCCTTCGATCCGGTGGCTGGACGACTGGTAGTTAGCACGATTCACGAAGTGGCAATCGAGCGCGAAGATCGCGAGCTGGGGAAAATCGTCAATCACTTTCCCAAGATTGGATTTCGGCTCGCGTCAGTGTGACGACCGAGCCATAGTGTGGACTATTCTGGGTGTCAGCGTTGCTAATCAGGATGATTAGGCCAGCGGCTGCCGCGAAATGCAGATAGATGCCGAAAGTTGAATGGAAAATATCCAATTAGCTACTCAATTAAATATTCGAAAGATAGTTCACTCGATTAGCTACTAACTATAGAGTTTTGATCTTGCTAGCGGAAAAGGGGGCTTGTCCGCATTGCACAGATCGTACTCTCCGTGGGTATTTTTGGTCGCGGGCGCGTTGGCGATCGCCGCGACCATCTGGATTTATACGATTCCGCTGAGCGTAAGCAAAGCGTTGACAGGCCCTCGCAACGATGCCGGCAACGCGATGCCGGCGCAGGAACGCGGCGCTCGCGCCGCTTACTTCTACAGCCGCCGCGGCTTCAATTTCGGCGTGCCGCCCGACGGCTATCGCCGCGCGCTCGAACACATGCATCGCCAGCAGCGGATGGGGGCTGCGCAGCAAGCGGCTTCCGCGGCGCTCCCTGCGCTGTCCTGGACCTCGATCGGCCCGAAGCCATTGATGGCTGAGATATCGGCGCTGGCCGGAATAGTGACCGGAACTCCGCTCGGTGCGGTCACCGGACGGGTTACCGCTTTGGTGATGGATCCCACCAGCAAGGACCGCGTCTTTATCGGCACTGGCGGCGGCGGAGTTTGGATGGGTTCGGTAGCCGACGGGTTATTCGTTCCGATTTCCGACGCGTTGCCGACGCAATCGATCGGCTCGCTGGCGCTCGACTACAGCACCACGCCCAATCCCACGCTTTACGTCGGAACCGGCGAGGGCAACGGCTCAGGCGACGCGTACTACGGGCAGGGGATTTTCATCACCAGCGATCTCGGGGCTAGCTGGCGGCAACTCGGCGCGAGCAAGTTTCAGCACGCCTCGATCGCGGGGATTGCGATCGATCGGACCCATATGCCGCGTGTGATCTATGCCGCCGTTACCTATGGCTCGAGCGCGAACCGCGCCGGCGCGGCATGGATCGCGGGAGATTTCAGCCAGAATGGACTCTGGCGCTCGGCCGACGGCGGAAAATCGTGGATCCCATATCCGCTCGGAACCTTCGGCGCCTGCCCCTACTTTACCAACGATCCATGCCCGGCGCAGGCGGTTGCGATCGATCCGTCGGCGCCGGGCAGCGTGCTGGTCGCGATTCTTGCCACCGGGATTTTTCATTCGAGCGACGGTGGGTACACCTTTACCCAGGGCGCGCTGCCGGGGCTCGTCAACGGCGTTGGCAGAATCAGCCTGGCGGCTCAAAGTGGATCCGCCTACGCGATGGTCGGTGCGGCCGACGGGATCGAATATTCCGGATTTTACTTTTCCTGGGACGCCGGCAACACCTGGAGAAAGCGGACAGTGCCGAGCACGACCATCGGCGGCATCACAATCGATGGCACCAGTCCCAACAATTACTCTCTCTCATTCTTCGACCAGGCGCTGGCAATCGACGCATACAAGCCGACTTCCGTCGTGTTCGGCGGTGTCGGAGTCTATCGGACGATGGATACGGGCAATACCTGGTCGTCGCTGATTCCGGGCAGTTCGACCCATTCGGATCAACACGCGATCGCGTTCGATCGCTCCGGTACCGGCACCTTCTACCTTGGCAACGACGGCGGATTGTATCGCTATAACGATCCCGCTACCTGGACTTCGCTCAACGCAACGCTCGCCGTTTCGCAGGCGCAGTCGATCGCGCCGAATCCCTACGACAACGCCCGCGCTCTGGCGAGCTTTCAGGACAACGGCGTCGGACTGTTCGACGATTCTGTGAGGCCCTACTGGTCGCAGGTCGATGCCAACGAAGCTGCCTTCGTCCTGTTCGATCCGGTGTATCCGCAACTCGCGTATCACAGCTTCGCGACCGGGTCCGCCGGACCGTCAGTCGCTTTCTCATCTGACGGCGGCGATACCTTCGACGCGCTCGCCTACACCTCATCGCTTAGAAAAGCGATGTTCATCGCCAGCGATCGCGGCGCTGGATTTTATCCGCCGCTGGCGGGAGATCCCGGCGTCTCGCAGCGCGTCATGTTCGGCGCGCATTCCATTTTCGTTTCTCGCGATGGGATGTGGAGCTGGAATCGGCAGACTCTCCAGGATTTGACTGGCGGATGCACCAAGGGCGCCTGCGCAATCCAGGACATCGAGATCGCGCAAGCCGATCGGCGCAAGGCCTACTCACTCTCGATAGAAACCGATAGCACGCTGCGCCCGACGCCGTTCAAACTCTTCACCACCGACGAAGCCGATCTGGAAGTTGACGCGGCTCATCCCGGCGGCGGCCATTGGATCGACAAAACGATGCAACTGGCGCCGTTGGTCTTTCCCGATCAGACCCAGGCGACCGGAATTGCGGTGAATCCCTTCGATGCGAGCATCGCATACCTCTGCGTGTCGGGATTTACCAGCGCCACCGGCATCGGTCACGTCTTCGTCACCACTGATTTCGGCGGCAGTTGGTCGCAAGCCGACGGCAATCCCACCAACCAGTCACCGCCGCCGTACAACGCTTTGCCCGACGTTCCCGTGATGCGGTTGCTGGTCGATCGCAACGATCCCCGTGGACAGACGGTGTTGGCCGCAACCGATATCGGCGTGTTCATCACAACCGATGGGGGCGCCGACTGGGAGCCGCTGAATGTCGGGATGCTCTCGGGCGTGCCGGTCGCCGATTTGCAACAAAATCAGAACGGAGTGATCTTCGCCGCTACCCGCGGGCGCGGCGTGTACCAATTGACCGGCGAAGGATCGCCTGGACCGTCTCCGACGCCGGTCCGGACCTCGACCCGAACCGCCACATCGACGCCCACCCGCACGATCGCCGCGACGCCCACTCCAATCGCGACCCTAACTGCCACACACACCGCAACTGTCTCTCGCACTGCCACGCGCACTGTGACGAGGACCGCAACGAGGACTGCTACGCCGACCGCGACTCGAACGCCAACCCGGACGCCGACTCGCACCTCGACCAGAACACCGACCAAAACCGCGACCAGGACCGCAACCCGGACGCCGACTCGCACCTCGACCAGAACACCGACCAAAACCGCGACCAGGACCGCAACCCGGACGCCGACTCGCACCTCGACCAGAACTCCCACCAGAACTGCCACCAGGACCGCAACCCGGACGCCGACTCGCACGCGAACCGCGACCGCCACCATCACGAAAACTCCGACTCCTATGCCGACGACCGCCGCCGGATTGTTCCTCTCGCCCGACTCACGATGAACTGCTCTTCAATCAGCGAGGAGATTGGATAGATCAACAGGCTGCCGAGAAAGTCGGTCACCGCTTCGTCATTGACCCACTTCATCACCGCGTCGAGGTCGGATTTTTCGTAGCTCTGAGCCTGACCAGCTTGCCTTCCATGATTTCGTCCTCGCCGATTTTTCCCGCTCGAAAAACAGAAGGGCGACCCGCCGGGCCGCCCTCCAGAGTCACATCAGAATCAAAAGTGGCTAGCCCTTGGGCAACCCGAGCACGCGCTCGCCGATAATGTTGTGCTGGATTTCGCTGGTGCCGCCGGCGATCGTTAGCGCCCTCGACGCGAGCATCCGGTACGACCACTTGCCGTTGTCGATCGCGTGCGGCGCATGAAACTCCATCTGGCTGTAGGGCCCGAGCAGTTCCATCGCGAATTTGTTCATTCGAAGATTGAGTTCGCTGACGCCAAGTTTCAGCACCGATCCTTCGGGCCCCGGCGGCAAGCCCTTGAGCCGCCGCGTCAATTGACGAAAACCGGTGTAGCGCAGCGCCGCCGCCTCGCACGCGAACTGCCCGAGCTTCTGCCGCACGCTATCGTCTTCCCACGCACTGTGCCCGTTGGCCGGAACCGCCTTCGCCAGCTCGGCGATTTCCCTGACCTGGCCCATCAGGTCGCGCCCGCCGCCGATTCCCGATCGCTCGAACATCAGCGTCGTGATCGCCACCTGCCATCCCTGGTTCTTCTCGCCGATCAGATTTTTCTTGGGCGCCTTCACGTCTTCGAAAAATACTTCGTTGAAGTTCGCATCGCCGGTGATCTGCACCAGCGGACGCACCGTCACGCCCGGACTATGCATATCCACCAGCACGTAGCTGATTCCCTTATGCTTCGGCGCATCCGGATCGGTGCGCACCAGCAGGATGCACATGTCCGCGTGATGCGCGTCCGACGTCCACACCTTCTGCCCGTTGATAATGAAGTAGTCGCCCTCTTCCACCGCCCGCGTCTGCAAGCCCGCCACGTCGGAACCGGCGCCGGGTTCCGAATAGCCCTGGCACCAGAGTTCGTCGGCCGAAAGGATTTTCGGCACGTAGCGTTGCTTCTGCTCTTCGGTGCCCCAATGAATGATCGTCGGCCCGACCAGCATGATCCCGAGGCCGTTCACCAGCGCCGGCGAATTAACTTTGGATAGTTCCTCGTTGTAGATGATCTGCTGCGTCAGCGTCGCGCCGCGTCCGCCGTATTCCTTCGGCCAACTGATACCGACCCATCCGCCGGCGTGCATCTTCTGGTGCCATTCGAGGCGCTTCTTCCAGTCCTCTGCGGTCCCTTCGCGCATGAAGTCCGTGTCGTGCTCGGCCTCCTGTCGCTTGGGCAGGTTAGCTTGCAGCCAACTGTGGAACTCGCTCCGAAACGCCTCGTCTTCGGCGCTGAACTTGAAATCCATGATTCCTCCGCGGGCCGGAAACGGACGATACGAAAGCTGGCCGCACGTCATCGATGTCGGCCGCCCGCTCCGCTCCCTAACAAGTGTTATATAGAATAGCCGCCGCGCTCCTTCAAGGTTCGCACTTTTAGCGCTGGGTCGGATCGATGCAGCTGGGCTCAACTCCTTGCCCCGTTCGGGCGCCGGGCAGTCGATACTCCCTGACGTGCGGCGGCATCGAAATCGATTGCGCCACGCGCGCATCGGCGATCGGCGCGCGCGCCGAAATCGCGAGCGAAATCTCGCCCGCCCAAATCGGCAGCGCATAGTCCGCTTCGTCGTCGATCGCAGGTCCCGTGCGAATCTTAGCCGACGCCTCGGTGATCGGAATCGACAGCACCGAAGTCGCCGCCAGTTCCTTCGAGTTCGGCTGGCGGATGTGCTCCCAGCGGCCGGGCGCGACATGGTCGATTAGTCCGCGCATCGCGGCGAGCTTGCTCGCTTCGCCGGTAACCAGCGATGCGGCGCCAAGAATCACCGCCGACCGATAATTCACCGAGTGATGAAACGCCGATCGCGCCAGCACCAGCCCGTCGATATGCGTGACCGTCACGCAAATTGGCGCGCCCGCGGCCGCCGCGCCGAGCAGCCGGCTCGCGGCGGAGCCGTGGATATAGAGCGTCTCGCCGATCCGCGCGTGCAGCGTCGGAATCACGTACGGCTGTCCGTCGAGCGCAAACCCGACGTGGCATACGAGCGCGTTGTCGAGGATCGAGTTGATGCTCGCGCGATCGTAGGCGGCGCGCTTCGGCAGGCGTTTCACCCGCGTGCGCGGCGTGGCGCGAACTTCCGCGTTGTCTGCCATCGTGGATTTGATCGTCGCTTCCATCTGCTCCATCCTTTTGTTACACTACAAAACTATGAACGTAACGGTACATTATCAGATTCGCGGCGACACCAGCAATCAGATCGCTGCCAGCATCGAGGACGCGATCAGGACCGGCCGCCTCGGCGCCGGCGATCGCCTGCCGACCGTGCGCGCGCTCGCGCTCCGGCTGAAAGTCAGCCCGACCACCGTCGCCGCCGCCTACAATTCCTTGCGCGTCCGCGGCCTGGTCCACGGCGCGGGCCGGCGCGGCACCGTCGTGAACCGCAGGCCCGCGCTGGCGACTTCGATTCGCAGCGCGCTATCGAAGCCGCGCAAAGGACTCCGCAATCTCGCCGACGGCGGGCCCGATCCCGCGATGCTGCCGCCGCTCAAGCCGTTTCTCGCCCGCCTCGACGGCAGCCCGGGCCAGTACGGCGACGACGAAAATCGCCCCGCCTTGGTAAAGCTCGCAACCCGGCAGTTCAAGAGCGACGGCATCGCAGTCGGCGAACTGGCGATCGTCAGCGGCGCGCTCAGCGGAATCGAGCGTGTGATGCAAGCCTACTTGAGTCCGGGCGATATCGTCGCGGTCGAAGACCCGAGCTACACGGGAGTCCTTGACCTGATCGCCGCGATGGGCCTGATCGCGGAGCCGATGGCGCTCGACGATTCGGGTCCCCTGCCCGACGAAATGAATCGTGCGCTCCGGCGCGGCGCGAAGGCCTGCATCGTAACGCCGCGCGCGCAGAATCCGACCGGCGCGGCGCTCGACAAAAAACGCGCGACAGAACTGCGCCCGGTGCTCGCGCGTTATCCGCAGGTCGTGCTGATCGAGGACGATCATGCCGGCCCCGCCGCCGGCGCGCCCGCGATCACGCTTTCGCGCGGCGTTGTGCGATGGGCGCTGATACGATCGGTGTCGAAGTCGCTCGCCCCGGATTTGCGCGTCGGCGTGATGGCGGGTGACGAGCAGACCATCGCGCGCGTCCACGGGCGCCAGAGTCTAGGCCCGCGATGGGTCAGTCATATCCTGCAGGACCTGGTCGCTTTAGTGTGGGCGGATCCTGCGACTCCACATCTGTTGAAAACCGCGGCGCTCACCTACTCGCGGCGCCGCGCGGCGTTGATCGATTCGCTGGCTGAACACGGAATCGAAGCGCGCGGCCGCTCGGGCCTCAACGTATGGATTCCGGTCGCGGAGGAAAGCGCGGTAGTGCAGGCGATGGCTGAAAAAGGATGGGCAATCCGCGCCGGCGAATCTTATCGAATCAAAAGCGGCCCCGCGGTAAGGATAACCGTCGCGACGCTTACACCCGATGAATCGAAGCGATTGGCGAACGATCTCGCCGCCGCAATCCGCCCTCGCTCGCGGGTCCAGACTGCGTAGTCGGGTTCGCGTTTGGCGTGGTTGGGAGCTATACACCGTAGCCGGGGCGCGTAGAGCTGCGGTATGCGCCGACGAACTTGTTGAGCATGTGATGAGTCGGCGCGAGCGAATTGAAGAACGAATACTGCATCCAGGCCGGCGCGTTGCCGTACATCTCCACGATTCGCTCGGCGCTCTGCTGCGACATCGTGGACGCCAGACACTCGATCGGCAGTTCGCGCACGCTGCTGTCGAACGGGATCGTCAGCGTCATCAGATTCTTCACATTGCGGCCGTGCATCGCGGCGTACATCAGCGCGAGCAGCGCGCCGAAGCAGTAGCCCAGCACCGAGATCTGTTCGACGCCGCTGTGAATCTGGATCGCGCGCACCGCGTTCGCAATATCGATGTTCACGTAGGCGTCGAAGCCGCGCCACTTGTCGGATGCCTGCGGCGGTATCCAATCGATCAGGTAAACGTCGAAGCCCCGGTTCACCAGCACCTCGACCACGCTGCGGCCGGGCTGGAGATCGAGGATGAACGGCCGCTTGATCAGCGAGTAGATGAGCAACAGCGGCGTGCGCTGATGCGCGTCGCCCTTCGCGGCGTAGTAGCGCAGCTTCACCAGGCCACCTTCGTAGATCACACGCGAGGGCGTCGTGGGCGGCGGATCGGCCATCGGGATGCCGAAGCCGGTGCGGAACGCGTCGAGCGTGCGCAGCGCGCCTTCCATCCAGAACGAGGCGACTTCGCTAATTGCGGCCATTCTGGATGACCTCCTTGGTCTCGGCATTGGGCCATCCCGACCACACCGCTACCTGAAACACATTCGAGTGACGCTCGGCCGCGGGCCGCTTCGCCACCAGATGCTCGGTGAC
>NZ_JAUSKL010000049.1 GCF_030646925.1 Candidatus Binatus sp.
TGCGACCTCAAACACGAATGGCACTTACATAAGCGGTTTCATAACCGATGTAGGGCGGGTTAGGCACGTCGTTTGTGCCGTAACCCGCCGGATGTGCCATCGGGTATTGCGTAAAGCATGTCATGTGTTGCTGCGCAACGCCTGGCGGGTTACGCAAATTACGCTAACCCGCCCTACATTTAGGCTTAAGTTAAGTGCCATTCACCTCAAACGCCCGAATTGAGGATGTGCAGGGAATCCCCTACACTGCCCAAGCCATAAACATAACAACCGGGCCAGGGAATGACGGCGAAAAAATCTGTAATTCCGCTTGAGCAGATTGAAAAGCGCATCTTTTTGTTGCGTGGTCAGAAAGTATTGCTAAGCACGGATCTCGCTGGACTCTATGGCGTAGAGACCAAAGTGCTGGTACAGGCCGTCAAACGAAACTTGGACCGGTTTCCCGATGATTTCATGTTTCAGTTGTCCCCCAAAGAACTGGCCGTTTGAGGTCACAAATTGTGACCTCAAACGAAAAGAGCGGACGCGGCGGGAGACGCTACCCGCCCTATGCTTTTACGGAACAGGGCGCCGCGATGTTGTCCAGTGTCCTGCACAGCGATCGCGCTGTTCATGTCAACATCGAAATCATACGCGCCTTCGTGCGGTTGCGGCAGATGCTCTGCCTCGCATGCCAATCTCGCGCGCAAGCTCGCGACGCTGGAGAAGAAATACGATGCCCAATTCAGGGTGGTGTTCGACGCCATCCGCGAACTCATGACGCCGCCGGAGCCGAAGAAGAAGCGCCCCATCGGTTTCGCGCCGTGGGGAGAAAAATAAGAGTATCGTGACCCATGGCGCTACACCCTGAGTTCCCAAAATCGCCCTACGCCGAATTACTGCCGGACCAGCGTTGGTTTCCGGCTGCCGAAGAACTTCGAAGCACGGCCTATGAGAAGCTGCTGCCGCCACTGGTCGCTAAGATTCGCAGCGAGGTCTCAGCGTGGCGGAGCGCGAGTTATGCGGATGTTTCAGACACATCGCGCGCGCTCCTGAACTGGTGGTTCGAGACCGACCACTTGGCCGAGCAGGCCGATGGCACGCTGTCACCGTTTCGTTATTACTTCGCGCAGCGCGAAGCGGTGGAGACGGTGATCTGGTTGCACGATGTGCGCAAGGTGCGGGACAAATTCGATCTGCTACGCTACGACGCCTCGGGCGCCGTTTCGACGAACATGTTCGACGAGGACTGGCCGCGCTACGTTGTAAAGATGGCGACCGGCGCGGGCAAGACGAAAGTGCTGTCTCTGCTTATCGCGTGGAGTTTTTTCCACAAGCTCTATGAAACCGACTCGACGTTAGCACGAAACTTTCTCCTTATTGCCCCGAACATCATCGTCCTCGACCGCCTGCGCGCCGATTTCGATGGTCTACGCATTTTCTTCAACGACCCCATTCTTCCGGACAACGGTCATGCCGGCTACAACTGGCGAGACGATTTTCAGATCACGCTGCATATTCAGGACGATGTCCGGGTTGTGAGGGAAACCGGAAATCTGTTTCTTACCAACATCCATCGCGTCTATCTCGGCGACGTGCGCGAGCCCTCGCTGGATGACGATGATCTGCGCGACTACTTTCTTAATCCTTTCGGCCCCAAGCCGGTGGGCAAGACGACCGATAGCAAGGCCGATCTGGGCGAGATCGTTCGCGAGATTGACGAGCTGGCTGTGTTCAATGACGAGGCCCACCACATCCACGATCCGAAGATGGCCTGGTTCAAGAGCATCCAGGACATTCATCACCGGATGTTGCAGAAAGATGGCCGCCTGGCCTTGCAAGTGGACGTGACCGCCACGCCCCGGCACGACAACGGCGCGATCTTCGTTCAGACTGTCTCGGACTACCCGCTGGTCGAGGCCATCTATCAGAACGTCGTCAAGCACCCGGTGCTACCGGATGCCGCCAGCCGTACACGATTGCAGGAGCACAAGAGTGCAATCTTTACCGAGCGCTATGCCGACTACCTGCAACTCGGCATTGAAGAGTGGCGCAAAAGCTATGCCGAGCACGAGGTCATGGGTAAGAAAGCGGTGCTGTTCGTCATGGTGGACGACACTCGCAACTGCGACGAGGCTGGCGAATACTTGCGCAAGATTTGTCCAGAACTCGAAGGCGACGCCGTGCTCGTCATCCACACCAAGAGCAACGGTGAGATATCCGAAGCCGCGTCCAGCAAAAACGAGGATGAATTAAGAAAGCTCCGTTATGAAGCCAATGCGATAGATTCCTGGGAAAGCCCGGTCAAAGCCATCGTCTCCGTGCTGATGCTCAAGGAAGGTTGGGACGTGCGTAACGTCACCACCATTGTCGGCCTGCGTGCCTACGTCGCCAAGAGCAATATCCTCCCTGAGCAAACCCTTGGTCGAGGCCTGCGCCGCATGTACTTCGGCTCGGACACGTCTGAAACCGTCTCGGTCATGGGCACGGCCGCCTTCATGGAATTTGTTGAATCGCTCAAGACCGAGCAGGGCGTGGACTTTGAGTACAAACCCATGGGTCCGGGCACGGAGCGCAAGGACTCGCTGGTGGTCGAAGTGGATACTCAGAACACTGATAAGAACATCGACGCGCTGGATATCGAACTGCCGAAACTTTCCCGGCGGTTCAACCGCGAGTTCAAGGACCTCGAAGCGCTCGATCCCGCAACTTTCGGCAACGTGAAGCTCCCGCTCAAGCCCTTCACGCCGGAGCAAACCCGCGAGATTGTCTTCAAGACCATGCTGGATGCCGAAGTCCACCACACCATCCTGCTCGATGGTGCCGGGCCGGCCGATTATCGTTCGGTCGTGGGATTTTTCGCCCGGCAGTTGTTGAAGGAACTGCGGCTCGTTGGCGGCTACGACCTGCTCTACCCAAAGGTGAAAGCCTTCATGGCCGAGCACCTGTTCGAGGCCTCGCCAGTCAACCTCGAAGACCCCGTGGTGTTGCGCAACCTCTCCGAGCCCGATGCCGGGAAGATTCTGTTCGATACCTTCAAGAAGGCCATCAACGCGCTTACCGTGCGGGACAATGGCTCATCGCGCATCGAAGACCGCATCCGCCTGCGCGACACGCGCCCCTTCCGCACCGAGAACCGCCCCTACCTCGCGCCGAAGAAATCGCTGTTCAGCAAGATCGTTGGCGAGCCGCATGCCGGCGGCTTCGAACTGGCCTTCGCCGGTTTTCTCGACAACGCGACCGATGTCATGGCCTTTGCCAAGAACTATCTCGCCGTTGGCTTCAAGATCGATTACGTGAAGGCCGACGGCGATCTCTCCACCTACACGCCGGACTTCATCGTCAAGACCACCGACGGCACGGTCTGGATCGTCGAGACCAAGGGCCGCGCGGAACTCGACCTGCCGCAGAAGATGACGCGCCTGCGGCAGTGGTGCGCGGACGCGTCACAGGCGAGTCAGCCAGAGAGCGGTCCAGCGTATCGCTTTGTGTACGTGGACCAGCAAGGCTACGAGCGCAACCCGCCCAAGAACTTTGCCGCGCTGGCCGCAGGCTTCACCGAATACCAAGCCTGAGCAGATGATATATATGAAAGTTACCCAAAGTTATTATTGTTACGATGCGCGGACATAAACTTCCTGTATTTGGTTATTTGGGCAACCCGACCTCTGGTATTGCCAGCCAAGGGCTTCTCAGGTTCGCTGCAATTTTTTGCGCCAATCAAACATGACGACACCTGACGAGATAGCCCGCCTGTTGACCGAGCCGGAAGGCGAAAGGCTCGAATTCAAATCGGCATCCAACAATTTCCACTTCGAAAAACTGGTGGATTACTGCGTTGCTCTTGCCAATGAGGGCGGCGGAAAAATCGTGCTTGGCGTAACGGATCGTCGCCCGCGTCAGGTCGTTGGAACAACGGCGTTCGCAGAGCCTGGCCGCGCGGAAGCCGGGCTTTATGAGAGGCTGGGCCATCGTATACGTGTCGAAGAAACACGGTACGAAGGCAAACGTCTTTTGTTGGTGCATGTTCCAGGCCGATTGCCGGGAACGGCGTGGGAGTACAAAGGGCGTTACCTGCGCCGGGCCGGGGATGATGTGGTGCCGATTCCTCCAAACGAACTGCGAGCCATATTTGCAGAGGCGGGTCCTGATCACACAGCCGAGCCCAGCGCCGCGGCGATATCCGATCTTTCAACAGAAGCGCTTTCGGAATATCGCCGCCGCTGGTCCAGGAAGGCCGCAAACCCGCGTATTCTGGAATGGAACGATGCCGAGCTTCTGTCCAGCGCCGAGTTGCTCGTGGATGAGCGCCTGAACAATGCAGCGTTGATTTTGCTCGGAACACGGCAGGCGCTTGGCCGGTATTTGCCGCAAGCGGAAGTCATCTTCGAGTACCACTCGTCGGAGGCATCCGGCCCCGCGCAGGATCGCGCCGAGTTCCGGGAAGGGTTCTTCCTCTTTCAGGATGCGCTCTGGGAACGCATCAATCTCCGCAATGATCGGCAAAGCTATCAGGAGGGTTTGTTCCGGTACGACATTCCGACTTTTGACGAAACTTCGATCCGTGAGGCCCTGCTCAACGCGGTTGCCCATCGCGATTATCGGTTGGGCGGTTCGATATTCGTGCGTCAGTACGCCCGCCGGCTGGAAATAGTAAGCCCGGGCGGTTTTCCGCCCGGTATTTCGCCGGACAATATCCTGGATCAGCAAAATCCTCGTAACCGAAGGCTTTCCGAGGCCTTGGGCCGATGTGGTCTGATTGAACGCTCGGGCCAGGGAATGAATTTGATGTTCGAGGCGGCTATCCGTCATAGCAAACCGCTGCCGGACGTCACCAGCTCTTCATCCCATGAGGTGCGCCTGATTCTGGAAGGTACGGTACAAGATGCCGCCTTCATCCGGTTTCTGGAACGGGTGGGCGAGGAACGCCTGCGGAGCTTTTCCACGCACGATTTTCTCATCCTCGATGCCTTGAGGCGCGAACAACCGCTGACGCCGGCACAGCAAACGCGAATACCCGCGCTGATCGATGCAGGGATTGTGGAGTCGCACGGCCGCGGCCGTGGCGTACGCCATCTGCTGTCGCGCAGCCTGTATGCCGCGCTTGGCAAAAAAGGCGACTACACGCGCAAACGGGGGCTGGATCATGACACCAATAAAGAATTGCTCCTGAAACATATCCGCGATAACAATGCGGACGGCAGCCCCTTGAGCGATCTCACGCAGGTTCTCCCGGCCCTTTCCAGTTCGAAAGTTCAGGCCCTGCTCCACGAGTTGCGGGAGGAAGGACGTATCCAGGTGACAGGTAAAAGGCGGTGGGCCCGCTGGCATTTGGTCGCGTCTAAAGCAGAAAACCCGGCTGAATCTCTTTAGAAAATTTAAAATAAATTAGAAAACAATGGCTTATTTAACATGCGAAAACGTGTTTTTGACCGAAGACCAACTCTTTAGCCGCTTATAGCTCTGACTTATGGCCAAACCGCCCAAAGAAGCGTACGAAATTTCAGACGCCGAGAAGCGCGACCTGATCCAGCTCATCCAGCAGGGCAAGGCGCTGCCGGAGAAATACCGCTTCATCCTGTTCGCGGACAAGCGCGAGGTGGAGCTGGTGTGGAACGGCAAGAACCGCGAGGTCTGCACCACGGTGCTGCCGTTCCAGTCACTGGAGCATGTGGACGAGCCGCGCCAGGAGAAACCGGAACTCGGCACGCTCGACATGTTCGACACCCGCGGCCGTCAGCTCAAGGGCTGGACCAACAAGCTCATCTGGGGCGACAACAAGCTGATACTCTCTTCGCTCAAGAGCGGTGCGCTGCGCCGTCAGATCGAGGACGCGGGCGGCCTCAAGCTCATCTACATCGACCCGCCCTTCGACGTCGGCGCCGATTTCTCCATGGACATCGAGATCGGCGGCGAGACCTTCCATAAGGAACCGAACCTGCTGGAGCAGATCGCTTACCGCGACACCTGGGGACGCGGGGCGGATTCGTTCATTTCGATGATTTACGAGCGGCTGATCCTCATGCGGGATTTGCTGGCGGAGGACGGAACCATCTACCTGCACATGGCGCCGAACATGGCTCCCTTCATCGAGCTGGCAATGGGTGAAGTGTTCGGACGGGATCGCGTCCTTTGCTCAATTGTCTGGCAGCGTGCTACGGCACACGGAAATGTCGGGATTCGCTACGCCACCGTGACTGACAGAATTATTGTTGCCACGCGCTCAGACCGCTACATCTGGAATGGCCCATATCAGCCTTATTCAAAGGACTACATCGAATCCCACTATTCGTCAGTTGAGCCCGGAACCGGACGACGCTTTACCCTGCGAGATGTAACTGCACCCATGTCGCGCGCTTCCGAGAGCCAAAAATACGAATGGCGTGGTGTGCGGCCAGTTGGTTCTCGTTGCTGGTCATTCACCGAACCGCGAATGAACGAACTTTTTGATGCTGGCAAGATCGTTTTGACGGGAGGAAAGATGCCACGGATGAAGCTTTATCTTGATGAAATGCCGGGGATTCCTGCGACAGATCTTTGGAGCGACCTATCGGCAGTCAATTCGCAAGCGCGCGAAGATACACAATACCCCACCCAAAAGCCCGAAACTGTGCTCGAACGCATCATCAAAGCCAGCAGCAACGAAGGCGACCTCGTCGCCGATTTCTTCTGCGGCTCTGGCACCACGGCGGCGGTGGCGGAGAAGCTCGGTCGCAAGTGGATCGCGACCGACCTCGGCAAGTTCGGCATTCACACCACGCGCAAGCGCCTGATCGGTGTGCAGCGCGAGTTGAAGGAGTCCGGCAAGCCGTTCCGTGCCTTCGAGGTGCTGAACCTCGGCCGCTACGAGCGTCAAGCCTATCTCAACGTCGGCGGCCGGTTGACCGGCAAGCAGAAGGAACAGGCGCTGGCACAAAAGGAACGCGAGTTCCGCGATCTCATCCTGCGCGCGTACAAGGCGCAGCCGCTGGAAGGCGAGAGCTTCTTCCACGGCAAGAACGCTGGTCGTCTGGTCGTCGTCGGCCCGATCAATCTGCCCGTGGGCCGGCTGTTCGTGGAGGAAGTCATCACCGAATGCCGCAAGCGCGGCGCATCGCGCGTGGACATGCTCGCCTTCGAGTTCGAGATGGGCCTGTTCCCGGCGGTGCTGGACGAAGCGAAACAAAAGGGCATTGATCTCGTGCCGAAACAGATCCCTCCCGAGGTGTTCGACAAGCGCGCGGTCGAGAAGGGGCAGGTGGTTTTTTTCGATGTCAGCTTCATCGAGGCCACGCCGCGCTATCACAAAAAGGACAAGTTCACGCTCCAGATCGAACTGACGGATTTCTCCGTCTACTACACCCAAGGCGCGGCCGAAGCCGCCGCCGCGAGCCTCAAAAACGGCAAGAGTGAAGTCGTCTGCGAACAGGGCCAACTCATCAAGGTGAGCAAGGACAAAGACGGCGTCGTCACCCGCGACATCCTCACCAAGAACTGGACCGACTGGGTGGACTACTGGGCCGTGGACTTCGACTACATGAGCCGCAAGGAGATCATCAAGGTGGCGGTGGAGGCTGACGCACCCTCTCCCCCAACCCCTCTTCCGCAAGCGGGAGAGGGTGGCCAGAGGCCGGGAGAGGGCGAATTCGAAGAACGCTGGACCGGCAGCTACATCTTCGAAAACGAATGGCAAAGCTTCCGCACCCGCAAAGACCGCGACCTGGAATTCATCTCCGCGCCCCACACCTATACCAAAGCTGGCCGCTACACCGTCGCCGTGAAAGTGATCGACATCTTCGGCAATGATACGATGGTGCTTGTGCCGGTGAGCGTGGGATAACTATGACGAGAAAGAAAACGACTATCGCATAATCCGCAATAGCGGGAGAATAGCCCTCTGGAGGAACCATCATGGCTACAGACATCACGACAGACCTCGCTTCGTTGCGTTTCGATGGGAAGCGATTTGAAGGACATGCGCTTGACGTCGAATGCACGCAAGAGCTGATTGCCTATCGCAATCTGATCGTCGAATGCGCGAAGGAACTCTGGCGCCGTAAAAATCCGGATCGTGTCCGGCTTCCCAGGGGGTTCGAGGAGGATTTCCGGCTCCAGTTCAACCGACTGGAGGATGGCTCCGCAGTTGTTCCGCTGCAAAGAGTCCGCGTGGACGATCAGAGCGAATTGGACTGGGGCAACCTGGACGAATTCGACGAGGCCGCCGATTTGATCGACGCGGCCATCGCTGCCGCGAACGATGATGAATTGTTACCTGATGCGCTACCCTCGAATGTGATCCCTCTGTTTAGGGATTTCGGAAAATCGCTTCGGGCTGACGACGTGTTATTCACTCGTTCGCGCCATGGTTCCACCGAGGCGGCTTATACCGCCAAAGCCCGCAAACGGCTGACCGAGTGGGTCGGGCCGACTTACGAGGATGTGGTGGACGTCATTGGCGAAGTCCGTATGGCCAACGTGGGACCGGGAACCTTCTCACTCCAGCTTGATGATACGGAAGCCTTGGTCAGCGGGCGCTTCAGCCCTGAGCAGGAATCGGAAGTGCTTGATGCGCTGCGCAATCACCGATCTCTGCGCCTTCGTGTTCAAGGCGTGGCCGAGTTCGCGACCAGTGACCGGCAAATCAAAAAATTCTCGCGTGTAAATATGGTGACCCCTGCAGCGTTGGTAGACCAGGGTTTCGATGAAACCGCGATTCCAATTTGGGAACAACTGGCTGCGATTGGTGAGTCCGCACCCGAGGGAACTTGGGACGGCGTTCCAAGCGACTTGTCAGTGCGAATCGACGAAATTGTTTATCGGCGCGGTTCGGAGGACAAATGAAGGTAGTCTTTGCGGATACAGGCTATTGGGAAGCGGTGCTAAATCCGAAAGACAATCTGAATGCAAAGGCTCGTGCGATTTCGAGTGATCTCGGCAAGTTTCGAATACTTACGACCGAGATGGTGCTGGACGAACTGCTCGCGGCCCTGTCGCCCCTGCCGGAAAGGGTTTTCGCAATACGCGGGGTGGATGCTATCCGCACTAATCCGAATGTCGAAGTCGTTCCGCAAACATCCATCCAATTTCGGGAAGCTTTCGACCTGTACAAAAAGATGGCTGACAAGGAGTGGAGCCTCACCGATTGCGCCTCATTCGAGATCATGAAGGCACGAGGAATTTCGGAGGCGCTGGCGCATGACCGACACTTCGAGCAGGTGGGTTTCACCGCGTTGCTTCGTGATTGAGCGCCAACAAATCTCAAGTGGGTCGGCGCTCAAGAAAAAGGAGACGAAGATATGCCCGGTGCATTTGCTCATATGGTAGCTGCTGATCGAGCGAAACAAGCAGCAGTATCCCAAGGTCTTCATTCGATTGCCCGAAGCACGCTTAAATATCCTCAATGGTTACAGGCTGGCACAGTCGGGCCCGATTACTCATATCTGCATCACCTTCGCAGCCATGACCCATCAGACAGTTGGGCTCCACATGACCACACTTAAACTTTTTTCCGCACAAAATATTTCCGTTCCTGCCAGCACTTCCTGGTATCTCGCCGACCTTGGCGAATTTCGCGGCAAGCAGGAGCTTTTTACGCAGCAGTCTCCGCAGCG
>NZ_JAUSKL010000050.1 GCF_030646925.1 Candidatus Binatus sp.
CTACTGTCGGGCGGCGCCAGCACAACAAGAGCAACTGAGACCTTGGTGGGCGGTTCGCGACTGCGCGTCGCTCGCGCCCGTGTCGCGGGCGCTGAAGACCGCAGCGTCTTCCTAGAACTAACTCTCAGAAGCGCAGCCAGATACTACGATGACATCGACGAGTCGTTCGTGGAGGCCGTCTTTCTAGGTCGAGATAGGATTTCAGAAGGATTTCGACGGAAGGGTCGATTGCCCGTCTTGCTGGAAGCCGCGAACGGCCTCGCCGTCGGCTGCGCCGTCTTCGTTCCGAAGAGAGGCGGCGCCGTTAAGATTGGCCCGCTCATCCTCAGAGAGGACGTATTGGAGCAGAGCGCGGTTGAGCCGTTGTTCAAGTTGTTTGATGAACTGCGCCGAGACAACCATTCCTGGCGCCGCGCATATTCGCTGTTCCCTTTGTCACAATCTGGGCTGGCGGTAGGTTTCTCCGATCTTGGATTCTCGACGGAGGGGCTCCTAGTATCCCCTTATAAATCAGGTGTCGATTTTGTTGTCAAAGGCAAGGTTTTCTCTGGGGAGCAAAGCCATGAGTAGGAATGCGACCAGAGACCCAGCCTCGACGATTTGCTTATTGTCGATTCGTGACCGACCCATGGAAATGATCCTCGACGGCAGGAAGCGCGCGGAGTATCGCCGAGTCGCGCCGACTCTGTTAGCGCCCTTTTGGGTCGCATTCTACGCCAGCGGTCGATATCGCAGCATTGTCGCCGTCGCAACAATAGTCGACGTGCTGCACAAGCCAGCGGCCGAACTGGTCCGTGCCACAGCTTCGATGAACGCTCCCGGTAGTCACAGCACCGATCGCCTAATGGAATACCTGAGTTCGGCAGCTCATCCAGCGGCCCTGGTAATTGGAGACGTATTGAGCCTTCCGATGAGTATTGGCCTCGATGACCTTCGTGCCTGCGACTCGAAGTTCAGAGCGCCGGAGAACTTCCTATATTTATGTAGAGAATCTGCGATTGGTCGACTCCTGGAGCCCCACTTCCGCCATGCGTGTCCAGTCGCGGGTGCACGTCAGCAATTGGCGCTTTTCACAGACTAAGAATGGCGCATCAGGTCGTCGTAGTCCTTGGGGTGCCTGGCGCTGGTAAGTCGACGCTGTGTCGAAGGGTGGCTTCTGAGGCATTCGGAGTAGAGGCAGTCGATTTCGCCGACCTGATGCTGTCGGCCTGTCCGCCCCAAACTGATCGCGATGCGCTCCAGTATATGGGAGTAACTGAGCGGCGGCCGTTATTCGCTTTAGCGAAGGAGCAATTGGTAGGTATCGTTGGCAGCGGCAATGGAACACTGTTGCTCGAAGCGCATTTCGTAATGAGAGTCAACGCGAAAATCGAGAGCTTTGGTGACGGCCTGCTTCAGCTAATAAAGCCACACAGTCTGTTGCTCGTTGACACGACTTCATCCGCCGTCACCGACCGGCGGCGTCTAGATGCCGAAAGGAAGCGGTCGCCGGAAGGAATCGGGGACATCGATGAATTGCGAGGGCAGACGTATCTTCGTGCTGTTGATCTATCGAGCAAGCATTCAATACCCCTAAAGTTGGTTCTCAATCACAACTTGCGGACGGCGGTATCCGAGTTACTGACTCTCATTCCCGACAACAGATAGTCGCTCCGGTGGCGAGCATCCGAGCTTTCACGAATGGAAGCCTTATCTTAGTCGGCCATCGAAGATTGGTTGCCCACAAGGCAGCCTGTTGCTTGCGGAGCTTCGGGCCTCAGGGGCCCATCTGAGGTCGTTGGATGACAAGATGGCCGATCAAGCGGAGGTGGACTGTCATTGCGGAAGGGACAGTGATCGACACCGAGACACGCGAACTGGCGCGGCACCGCGGCTGCGCGCTACTTGGACCCGCGGGCCTCGGCAAGACTTTCGAGATTGAGCATTTAGCGGAACTCGAGCAGGCGGAGGGCCGCGAAATCCGAAAGGCCCGACTTGCAGACTTGGCTCAATCGGCAGATCTCCTGGCTTCGCGTCTCGAAGCGCTTTCCGCCAACGCCACCCCTGGCACGGCGATCTACCTAGACGCGCTCGATGAGGTCATGGTGCCCGTACCACAAGCGGGCCGAGTCGTGGCTGCATGGTTACGGGGCCCAGTACGTCAGTCGGGTGCCCTCTTACGCATTTCATGCAGGTCCGCCATCTTTCCCGAATCGGTGAGAGCGTCCCTGGAAGACGTTTACGGGACCAATCGAATCGCATACGCGAGCCTTCAATCGCTCAATGGAGAAGACATCGACGTAATCGCCGGACACAACGGCCTTGATGTCGCCACATTCCGCAAAGCTCTCCACCGCTCAGGGGCGCAAGCCCTTGCCGAGCAGCCGCTCACTCTTGAGATGCTTCTCAAAGTGTTCCGCGAAGGCGGCCAGTTACCCACCGGCCGGCTCGAATTGTTTGAAAGCGGTTTGCAACTCTTGGCCACAGAGCGAGTCGAGCGGCGTGAAGAGGGCACGGCAATCGAGATATCTGTTGCAGAACTGCTAGAGGCCGCTGAGCGGTTGGCTTGCTTCTCGTTGCTTTCGGGTCGCGAGACCGTGGACTACGGCGACGCATTCGGCCACCAGTCTCTTAGCGAACATCAACTCGCCGGACTACCTGGCGGGGCGCGGCCCCTCGAAGGTGACACGCTGAGGGCGCTTCGCAACAGCGGGCTCTGCGAACGAGACGGAGCCTACCGTTTCCGCTTCGCGCATCGACAGTTTCCCGAGTACCTGGCGGGTCGGCGCCTTTCGAGACTCTTACTCCATCAGGCGAGGGCGTTACTCGCCTCGCCCTTAGGCTGGGCAGCGGGTGTCGCGGGACCTTTGCGCGAGACGGCTGCCTTTGCTGCGATGGCGAACCCTGACATCGCCGCATGGGTTGCGGAAACCGATCCCGAAGTCGTCGGTCTATCTGACATAGCAGACGAATCACTGCGAAAGCTAGCGACACTTAACCTCTTGGACAAACTTAGACGGCACGAACTCACAGACATGCAGCTCTGGCGCGAGGGCTTGGAGCTGAAGGGCTTCCAGTATCCCGGAGCAGCGAACGATCTCGGCGAAGTCCTTCAGGAACGCGGAGCTGATTGCGAAGACGTTCTTGAAGGCGCGATCAAGATGGTTGACGCTTGGGAACTCCGAGAGTTAAGCGAAGCCCTAGCCGATCTTGTGCTCGATCGAGGTGCGCCTCTTGGCGCACGCGAGTCGGCTGGACACGCGTTGAGCAAGTTTGGCACTAGCACTGCCCGCGCCCGGCTCAAACCATTGATTTCCGGCAGCGACGAAGACCCAAATGAGAATCTCAAGGGCATCGCCCTTCGCTGCAATTACCCCGAGCGCTTATCCGTCCCAGAGCTGCTTGTAGCACTGACCCCACTGCGTCGACGCCTGCACGGCGGCGCATATTCCAGCTTTCTTTATCAACTTGATTCCGAACAGTTCGACGCCAAGGGCTGTCGCGTCGAGGGACTCGCGTGGGCTCTTAACGTCATTCGGGCTGATCCGACTGCAGACTTCGATTCTCGAAACAAGATTGCAAGAAGGATCGCCAGGACTGCGATTCACGAACTCGACGATCCTGCGGTGGAGGCAGGCCTCTCCGCGTTGCTCCTCCAGGCAGCGCGATCGTACGCCCCGTCCCCCTTATCGCCGCATCGGGGGCTATCAGAGTCCGACGAAACAGACGAAGATCGCCAGCCGATCGCAAACAAGCCCGCGGTGGTGCGCAGGCGCCTGTTTTCGATGATCGTCCGGCACGCCACGGAACGCCAGGAGATTTGGTGGTTGGTTCGCGAACCTGCTCGATTGTTATCACCTTCTGACCTCGAATGGTTGCTCGCGATGGCGGTCGACGAATCCCTGCCGATGGCGGATCGAGCCGGCTACGCCGAGCTGGCTCGAATGGTGCCTTGGGACGATGAAGCAAAGTGGGTCGAACAATGGCTCGCGGTGCGTGAACGTGAACCAGCACAATCGCGGATTCCTTTTTCGGTGTTTGTTGACCTAAAGAGCGAGGAGGCCGAATGGGAACGCGAGCAACATGAGCGGTCGAAGGTCAGCCCGGTCACGGCCGAAGCCGACGACACGGTCGATCACAACTTACAAGAGGCTTTGACGTTAGGGGAAAACAAGGATCCACGCTACTTCGTCGTAATAGCCAGATTACTTACCGTATCGTTCGCCGACCCTCACCATTATGGTTTCGAGCGGTTCATCACAACAACCGAGAGGTGGCGATCCGCGACAGACACGACGCGGGCACGTGTCATTGCGTTGGCGAAGCAACTTCTACTGACGGAAACGGAAGAACCCGAAGTCGCCAGGGACCAACCGTTGAATACAATCCGGGGAGGGTACATGCCCGCAGTCTGGCTCTTGCTCGAACTGGAACCTGACTGGCTAGACTCCCAACCCACTGAATGGTGGCAGCGCTGGAGCTGGTACTTTGTTCGCGAGTTACATCCGGACCTGTCTGGCGAAGCTAATGAGCCCAAGCAGCGCCTTCTTGAAAAGTTATTCGCTCGCGCCAGCGATGACCTTACCATCGCGATCACAAAGCTTGCCACGGCGACGGGCTCGGAATCCAGCAACATCCTCGGAGGAATCCTAGAACTATCTGCGGACATCGCGCCCGCTACGCTGGACCAGACTCTGGATGACCTGATGATCGCCGGCACCGTCGGTGTGTCAAACATCAGCCGAATCGCGCGTTTCACCTTGAGCCGAGATGCTGACCGCGCTTTTCAGGCCTGCTACGCTCAGTTGGCAAGTTCGGCGGGATCAGACCCGGATAGCGTGTCGGTGACGGCGGCGGTCGCCCTGCTGTCCGAGAGACCCGGTGAGAGCTGGACGCAAGTTGCCGCGTACTTGCGAGGTCGTTCGGACCTAGCCGCGCGGGTATTGGGCGAGTACGCCCAAACAAGTCAATTTCGGGTTCGTTCCGAAGGCCAAACCGCGTCGGCTAGTAAGTCCTTCTCGACTGAGCAGGTTGGCGAGCTAGCACTGTTGCTGCTGGAGTTCTATCCACTGGACTCAGACCCGGTTCACGATGGCGTTTATTCAGTCGGGCCCGATGAGTCGGCGCGCCAATTACGTAATCAGCTGATCGGCTGGCTCACTGAACAGCGAGAGCTAGAAGCGGTCGAGGCCTTGAGGACCATAGAGCAGCGCTTCGGTAAAAAGTACCCGAGTCTGAGAAGGCCGCGCGCGACGGCGGAGCGAGGATACCGATTGTCGCGTTGGGTACCAACTCCTCCAGAGAGCGTAGCTGCGTTGCTGGCCGCTGCAGACAAACGCCTGATCCGGTCTAGTGAGGATGCGCTTGACGCTATTGTCGCTGCCGTAGAGATCTATGCGCACGGTTTACGGCATTCAAGTCCAAGCGATCTTGAAGACTTGTGGAACCGGCCAAGAAATGCGAGGCCGACACCCAAGGAGGAGGAGCGCGCCTCTGACAAGATCTCC